>JAYVPE010000609.1:0-13386 GCA_043757575.1 Pirellula sp. | reverse complement strand
GGTAAACTTCAAGTTAGGGAAGACCGGTTCAATGGCCAATGGCAATGGAGCGTCGGGAGATCCTTTAATATGCGATGTTGTCCAGGCTGTTCGCGAGGAGTCTTGTGAGGGAAGCGGCGGACTCCAAAGAATTGCCAAGAAGCAGGCTAATATAATGGATGGAATATAGGTTCGTGGAAGACAGAGGTAGGGGACTCGCCAAGTCATGAGATCTAGTCCGGAATAAAATGGTCAAATTGAGCGATGCACAGTCGCGAAGCGATTTGCCCATGTCAGCGTATTTTTCGCGGAACGGAGCGCTATGATGTATAACCTATCGAGGTCCTCAAGCCTCGATCGCGGGGGGCGGGAAAAAGACCCCTCGCTCGATCTGCCGGAGATAGGGTCATGCGCCAGCCGCTGCGCAGGTTAAACATCCTGCCGCTTCGCGGAATCAGTTTAGTCAGCCAGTTCTAGGCGAAGCGTTGGCGGCGAAAGTGAATTGTTGTTAGCCCCTGCAAAACCAAAGACGATGGATGAACCTGCAACCGATCGGGTTTCGCACACGACTACCAAGGTTACGATCCGATTCAGGTCCTTGGCCAAGAAATCACGCAGCTCATCACTTTGAACAGAAAACGTACCCTGCTGCACCCCCTGTGAAATCGAAAATCTTCCCAGCAACCTCGTTGCACTCGTATCCACAGAGCCTCCGCTTTCGGCGTTTGCGGGGGCATCCTCCCAAGTCGGATTTGTTGACTGATTATCCAACGCATCGTCCGTAACACCGTAAACGGCAAAACTAGAATCAATTGCAAGAGATGCAAAGCCAAGACCGCTCGGGGTCGCGTTCAAGTGCAACGAAGCACTTCGAATGTCGTCGTCCCGAACCTTGGATAGGTCAAATTTTAAATACGCTTTTCTATCGTAGTCATGGTGAACTTCATTAGCCCATTTCACGAGCAAGAGTGGTTGCGAGGCCGTTGATGCCGAGCCGGGTTTCAAATTGTCACGCTGAATCCAATACTCCGTTCCCTTTCCCGTTGCAGTTGAAATGAATACCAATCGGTTGTCAGTAATTGGAACGGGTTGCGACAATGCAGATCCTTGTTCAATGTCCTTTGAATCCGCGATCGATCCAGGACAAAGTCGGACACCGTTGTTGCGGAGAACTACTTTCGCTTGTCCGGTTGTTCGGTCTTCTACGTCGACTCGCCCCTCGAGAACTTGCATCCTAGATTCGCCATCCTGTCCGACGCTAACACAGAAACTCGTTCCTTGATCGGTCAAGATGGCATTGGGTGTCTCAACGACGAAACCCTTGAAGTCCGTTCTTACAGTCGTGAGTAGTTTGCCCGATATTAGCCGACACCTGACAGAACTGATCAATTCAAACTCGGCTGGCCCCTCAAGTTCAATTACAGCACCTACATCGAAGGCGATGGTAACCAATCCGGCATCGAGTTTGAGACTGCCGCTGCCAATTCGAGATCCAACGCTTGTCGGAACTGATGCCGATATCCATCGTGTTCCATTAATCGCATTCAGACTCGCAAACGCCTTTTCACTCAATCGACTTCTAATGAAAGATGAAACGAAGAATGCGAGCAACACGACAGCAGCCGTTGCCAGAAGCATCGTTCCGATTTGAAGCCAGCGTCGTGAACCTAGGTGAACTGGCTCGCGATGGGCGTTTTTGGTCTCAATTGTTCCGTGCGACAATGCAGCAGGTAGCGAATTATCGACAACACGCATGAGCGATGCATGGAGCAAACTCAAGTCAGCAAACAACCGCATCAACTCGGGCGTTGAACTCGCCAATTGCTCCAGTTGTTGCCCCTGCTGGGTGGTCGAACTACCGTCGATCCAAGCGTCCACCAGCCCGAGGAATTCTTGTTTTGATGCATTGTCATTCATCTCGATCTTTCCCCATCCAGCGAACTGTTAACGCATTCCAAAAGGCTGTATCGGACCCTGCTCAGCAATCGATAAATTGCGTCCGGACCACGATTCATTCGCACAGCGATTTCGTCAATCGCATTACCGAAGTTATATCGATACTGAATCAACTGGCGGTGATGATTTGGCAATCGTTCCAAACATTTTGACAGCGCGTCCAGACGCTTATCTATCGATTGCGAGTTGGAATTGAGTTCTACCGATAAGGCTTCCATAAAGTTATCGGAAAACACAAGTCGATCGCGTTGTTGCTTTTTACGCCAAGCTCGCATTTGGTTGAATGCGACGCGACAGGACCAGGCCGCAAAGTTACTGTTAGGCTCAAAGGAATCGAATTCGCGCCACAGAACAAGATTGGTTTCCTGCTGTACGTCTTCGACAGCCGCGCGATCGTGCATCATGCTCATCAAGTAAATGAAAATTCGGTGCTGATTCTCGCCGAGCAATCGGACAAACTCCTCCATTCGAGCCGTTTTTTTGGAATCCAATGGTTCAGTCATTTTTTTGTTACAGGGATTCTCAGGCGAGCCGCAGAGTTTGATTCGGAAAGGATGGTTGATTCGATAGAGCAGGATGACTCCATCTTGGACACGCGAATACAGTTTTCGCCGGTTTTTTAAAAAAGAATGTCCGAAAATTCCCTTTCGGGCTCTTTAGTGCCAAATCTAAAACCACTAACGCTAGTTCAATGGCTTTCGCGTAGACTTTTTTTGTGTAAATTTTGAACAGAACTTGAGGTAGAGCATGAAAAAGAAATGCGGTTTTACGTTGGTTGAATTGCTGGTGGTGATAGCAATCATTGGGATTTTGGTTGGATTGCTGTTGCCGGCTGTTCAAGCGGCTCGGGAGGCGGCCCGTCGAATGCAGTGTTCAAATAATGTGAAGCAGGTTGCATTGGCTAGTCATAACTACGATAGCGCATTCAAGAGTTTTCCTTCTGGCGGGATAGTAAGTTATACACCTGCCTCCCTTGCTGCTCTGAATTCTACCAATTTTTGCACGTCCGGTTTGGATCGAACTCAAGCGCCTTGGTTGGTGCTCATACTACCGTTCGTGGAGGAAACGAATCTTTATCAGCAGTTTGACATGAATAAGAGATTTACTGGTTCGTCGAATATTCCTGGCGATGCTCCCAATGCTGCGTTGTTCGGAACCAACATGAAAAAATATCAGTGTCCATCCGATCCAAATTCGCAATCCACGATTAACAATAGCAATTACCTAGGCGTTCAAGGCGGCGGCCCGCCAACGGGAGTTGGTTCACCGCCTTGTTCTACTCAGGCTGGTCAGCGTGTGTTTTTTCAGAATGGAGTTATTTACGCGAATTCAAAAACGCGTTTCGGAGATATTACCGACGGAACGACGAACGTATTTTTGGTTGGAGAGAGTCGCTACATGCCGACGCCTAATATGCGAGCGGACGGTTTTCATGCTGGCTGGTCATCGTGTTTAAAGGCTGATAACGCGTTCGCAGTGCCAGCAACATTTGCTGCGGCTGTACTGCAGATCAATGCGCAAAAAGAATGCGGAGTCGGTATTGCGGACTGCTTCAATTTTGTCAGTCGACTCTTTGGCAGCAAGCATACAGGTGGTTGTCAGTTTGGCTTATGCGATGGCTCGGTACAATTTGTTAGCCAAAGCATTGACATTACCACCTATCGCCAAATGGCGATTCGCAACGACGGCCTGCCAATCGGTGGTTCTCTCGATTGAGTGTCTTTCCTGACGGCCTCGATCGGTTAAACATCAGCCCCACTCTTTTTTGCGACTTGTTTAACCCGCGAAAGCGGCGCTCGGCTCAGACCACTCCACTATCCAATTATCAGAAATCTAACGAGTTGAGAAATAATGAGAAATATTTCTGTCCATCTGTCCAATAGGGCCATGTTGTTGTCTATCCTTTCCATGACCGTTTCCTTTTTGGGATGTGGCGGTCAAGACGGACCTGTCCGGTACAAACTGGATGGTTCCATCACGATGTTGGACGACAAACCGGCCCCCGCTGGGGAGATCAGTTTTGAACCGGACAGCGCCGCAGGCAATTCAGGGCCAGGATCCATGGGCCAGATCAAACAAGGGAAATACAGTTTGCCGAAGGACCAAGGAGTCGTCGGAGGTAAGTATATAGTGACAATTACGCCATTTGACGGTGTGGCATTTGGTGAATCCCTTCAGGGAAAGCCGCTTGTGAAAGCGCCCTACGTCGAAAAGGTTGAACTACCCGCCAAAAACGGGACGCAGGATTTCAAAGTAACCACGAAATGACTTTTATTGCACAACTGTTAACGAGGCTGATATCGACTCGCGGCTTTTTCCGCTCGTGCCTGGAGATTTCGGCCCTTGTCGTACTAAGCACATCGCAACTATTTGGGCAATCCGCAGTTGATATCGATGCCGCTAAATTACATCACTTCGAAAAACATGTTCGACCAGCACTAACAAAGTATTGTTTGGATTGCCATGCTACCAATACCGAGGCCAATGGCGGTTTGGTGCTCGACTCCCGATATGGATGGGAAGAAGGTGGTGATTCGGGGGAGGCAGTGGTACCCGGTCATCCGGAAGAAAGTCGATTGCTCAAGGCGATTCGCTATAACGATCCAAAATTACAAATGCCCCCCGAAAAGAAACTGCCTCCGGATGTCGTCGCAGTTTTTGAAGCTTGGATTGCTGACGGTGCTTACGACCCGCGAGTCGGCAACAAGGTGTCCTCGCAAAAGCCAAGTGAGCAAAACCTAGCCTCTGCTGTTAAGTATTGGTCCTACCAGCCCTTGTTGCTAAAGCCCGATTCTTTCAATCTTAAAAAGGCAGTCGCAGCATCCATCGATGTTTTTGTGAATCAAAAGTTGGAAGCTGCGGAGATTCTTGCCGCTCCTTCGGCAGAGCGTCGCGACCAGGTGCGACGGCTATATTTCGATCTTACTGGATTGCCTCCTAGCCGTGAAGCCATGAAGGAAATGTTGTCTGCGCCGAATTTCGAAAGTGCCTATCGGGAACTGGTAGATGACTTGCTTGCTTCTCCACATTATGGAGAAGCGTTCGCGCGGCGGTGGATGGACGTGGCCCGCTACGCCGAATCGGTTACGCTCCGCGGTCTTGTGTTCAAGGAGGCTTGGCGCTACCGCGACTACTTGGTGAAATCGTTTGGCCAGGATCGTCCGTTTGATCAAATGATACGCGAGCAAATTGCTGGAGACTTGTTGCGCACTGACGACTCGAATGAGCGATGGATGCAGTTGGTCGCGACTAGTTTCCTCGCGATGGGGGATACGAATTTTGAAAAGCAAGACAAGCAACAGCTTGAAATGGATTACGTCGATGAGCAGTTAGATGTAATAGGGCAAGCTTTTTTGGGCCAAACGGTTGGCTGTGCACGTTGCCACGATCACAAGTTTGATCCGATTCCAACAAAGGACTATTATGCTTTGGCGGGCATCCTCAAGTCGGCGGTGGCTTTGCGCCATTCAAACGTCTCGAATTGGATCGATCAGCCATTGCCCCTCCCATCGAATGAAGAGAACAGGTTCAATACCTTGGAATCAGAATTGCAGTCGGTGACCAAGGAACTGGCCGCCACGAAAAAACAAGCGACATCGGCAGCCAAATTGACTGCTCCAAGCAATCCAAAATCGCTTCCGATCCCAATTGAGCCAAAGGCGACTATTGAGCCAGCGGTGCTAGCCGCGGGTGCCACCGCAGAAACCGCTGCGAAAGCTTTAGCCGATGAGATCAAGGCCTTAGAAACGCAACAAAAGCAACTCCAAGAACAGGTCGATCTACGCCCTAAGTACTTGACGATTGTTGAGGAGGCACCGCCAAAAGATCTTCCAGTTCACATTCGTGGCGATGTTCACAATCTAGGAGAGGTTGTCCCGAGAGGATTTTTAGCAGCCATTGAATTGAGTCAGCCCCTTGGAATTCCGGAGGGGGTCAGCGGACGACTTGAATTTGCCCAATGGGTTTCGTCTGCCGAGAATCCGTTGACCGCGAGAGTTTATGCGAACCGATTATGGTCGTGGTTGATGGGGCAAGGGATCGTGGATTCCGTAAACAATTTTGGTACCACCGGATCGGTTCCGTCCCATCCAGAATTGCTGGATTGGTTAGCAGCCGAATTGATCCGCAACAATTGGTCAACGAAACATCTTGTCCGTCTAATCGTGCTCTCCGACTCATATCGAAGAAAAGTATCTGGTCCGTTTGGGGCTGTAGCCGAGTTGGATCCCGACAACCGCCTATATTGGCGGGGTCATCAGCGTCGACTCACTGCCGAAGAACTTCGCGATGCTATGTTGCAATCTAGCGGTGAACTCGATACGACGCTAGGGGGTACGATCATGAAGCCAGCGACCAAATCGGATGGCAACTACAAACATGCGTCCACCCGCCGCAGTATCTACAACCCGCTCTTTCGCAATTCGCTCCCTGAGTTATTCGATGCGTTTGATTTTCCGAGCTCAGGCATGTCGGTTGGCCAGCGTTCTCGCAGTACCGTTTCCACGCAAGCACTTGTCTTGATGAATAATGCCTGGGTGCATGAGAGAGCTAAGGCGATGGCTGCAAGATTGCGGTCAGAGAGTGTTCAAGACGACCCGGTAGCTTGGATTGGGTCTGCATATCAAAAATGTTTTCAACGTTCGCCAAGCATTGAAGAATTGGGTACCTGCCTCGATTTTTTCGAACCCAAGGTTGAATTAAGATTTCTGGAACAACTTGAACGCTTAGCTCATACTCTATTTGCGTCCATCGATTTTCGTTACCTCGAATAGGTTGAGATTCATGTTTGAAAATTCGATTACTCGGCGTCAGTTGTTGCAACAGTCAGCCTGTGGTTTTGGAGCCGTGGCTGCGAATGCCATGCTCGCGCGGACTGGGATGGCCTCCTCTACAAGTGGCATTCTTGGAGCCCACCACGTTGCGAAAGCAAAACGGATAATCTTCTTGTTCATGTTCGGCGGAGTGAGTCAAGTCGACTCTTTCGATTACAAACCGATACTTGCTCAGCGACATGGCGAATTGCTGACATTCGATGATGCTCGTCTGCTTGCTAAAACCGGGAAGCCGACGGAGCAAAAGCTATTGAAGACGCCTTGGAAATTCAATCAATATGGAGAGTCGGGGCGTTGGGTATCCGACTTGTTTCCTGGGATGGCGGAGCATGTGGACGATCTGTGTTTGCTGCATGGCATGCATACAGAGGGCGTAGCGCATGGGCCAGCCACTTTGTTTTTGCACTGCGGATCGACCAATATGACGCGGCCATCCATGGGCTCATGGGTGAATTACGGGCTTGGGTCCGAAAACGAGAACTTACCTGGATTCGTATCGATCGCTCCATTGGGTCCAGGTGGACCTCGCAAATACGGTGCAGCATTTTTACCGCCGAAGTTCCAAGGGACTCGATTGGTATCCACCTCCAACGACCGATTCACAATCGATAGTTTGACACGTGAAAACATGCCGATTTCAGAGGTTGCACGGCAAGTTGAATTGCTGCAACGCCTGAATCGCCAACAGCTTGACCGGCGTGCGAGCCATGATGCGGAGTTGGAGGCCGCTCTGGAGTCGCATGAACTTGCATGGCGAATGCAACAGCTTGCTCCTGATGTCTTGGACTTATCGACTGAGACCGCAGCGACTCAAAAAATGTACGGAATCGACGATGCGAAGACCAAGGACTTCGGCCAAAAATGCCTGCTTGCAAGGCGGTTGTGCGAATCCGGAGTCCGCTTCATCGAAGTGAATTATGGTGCTGACTCAGGCAACTGGGATCAGCATTCGGATTTGCCCAAGCACGCAGATCATGCGAAAGCTGTCGATCGACCGATCGCTGGTTTGCTGCAGGATCTGAAACAGCGAGGACTGCTGGAGGACACCATCGTATGGTGGGGTGGCGAGTTTGGCCGGACGCCTTATTCCGAAGGCAAGGGAACAGGTCGCGATCATAATCCGGGTGGCTTCACGGTATGGGTGGCTGGCGGTGGTTTTAAGGCAGGTTTTGCCCATGGCGAAACGGATGAATTTGGATTTAGGGGTATCAGCGGACGGGTCCATATGCATGATTTACATGCCACGCTGTTGCACCAATTGGGGTTGGATCACAAACGTTTGACCTTTAAGCATGCAGGCCGTGATTTCCGTTTGACCGATGTCTTTGGCCACGTCGTGCATGACATTATTGCTTAACCTGGGCAGTTCGTTTGATCCTCCCGACCAATGTGCCACTTTCCGAAGTATCCCGTCGCATACCCATGCCTGTGCAGCAATTCCGTGATGGTCACGCGATCCGCAAAGCCGCCGTTCGCCGGGTAAGTGGGATACGAAGCAGGCCACTTGCTGGTCATCAATCCGGTGCGCGTCGGGCAGCAGGTAACACCGGCAGAAGGGTAATGAATGCGAGGATAGTTTGTTTCATTTTGTTTTGCATTCCATCATAATGAATTTCGCGTAAAAGTCGTCGCGACAGTGTGCGGTCTTGAGTACAGAGTCGTCCGCAAGGCCAGCCGCCAGTTGTGTTGGTCACAGAGATAGCCTCCTAGGCGTTGGGTTTTGTCAGACGGAAAGGCCACGGCATATGGTCGCCACCCGCGTATGGGCCGAAAGAAAAATTTGACCCAAACTGGAATTCTTCTATTGAACAGTCTATATTCAGCAGTCTGTCGCTTTCGCAACCCTGATTCCTCTCTGGAAATGATTCATGACTCAATCCAAAAGATCCCGTCGTAGTTTTCTGAAAACCACTGCCGCCTCGTCCGCGTTGGGCGCATCCATCCCTTACTTCAACTGGACGGAAAAGGCCTTCGCAAACCAGGCCAAGAACGACCGCCCTCGCATCGGTTGCATCGGGGTTGGCAGCATGGGAACAGGTGATGCCCACGGACACAGTAACTTCGGTGATATACTTGCTGTCTGTGACGTCGAAAAGGTCCATTTGGATCGAGCAAAAGAAGATCCAAAAATCGGCAAAGGAACCGCCGATGCTTATGAAGACTATCGCAAAATTCTCGAACGCAAGGATATCGACGTCGTCAGCATTGTGACTTGCGACCATTGGCACGTAAAGATCGCCGTCGAAGCACTGCAGGCTGGGAAGCACGTGTTCTGCCAAAAACCACTGACACTCACACTCGAAGAGAATCAGCTTATTCGCAACGCGTGTAAGAAATACCCGAATCAGGTTTTCACCGTTGGCACTCAACAACGCGATGCCAAGAACTTGTTCCTCCGTGCGGTGAACATGGTGCAGAAGGGGTTGCTCGGCAAGATACACACCGTTACATGCAGCATTGGCGGCGGCGATGTCGCGAAAGAAGACTTCGTAAAAACGACGGCTCCTGAGAGCCTCAACTGGGATATGTGGCTTGGCCAAGCACCGAAGGTCGAATACATCAAGGAACGTTCCCACTATCAATTCCGGTGGTGGTATGAATACAGTGGCGGAAAGTTCACTGATTGGGGCGCTCACCACATCGACATCGCTACTTGGGCCTTGGGCGAAGACAAAGAAGGGGGCGGCCCGATCGAAATCGATGGTACCGACGCCAAGCATCCGGTTCCCTACTCGCACGGCTATGCAACTAGCGACGTCCGATACAACACCGCGCACGACTATGTGGTAAAGTGCAAGTACGCTAGTGGCGTTACGCTCAACGTCACCAGCGGCGGCAACAAAGAAGCCGACTCCGATACGCCCCGTTCTGTTAGCAACGGCATCCTATTCGAAGGAGATAAAGGTCGAATCTTTGTTAGCCGAGGTAAAATTTCTGGCAAGCCGATCGAAGAGAATTGGGACAAAGACGCTTACTCCGACGAAGACGTTGTGCGCCTTTACAAAGGCAAGCCACATGAAGGGCATAAGAACAATTTCTTCCGTTGCGTTCGCGAAGGAGGGCTTCCTCTCAGCGACGTCTACACTCACGTCCAAGCGATGGGCACATGCCACCTTTCCGCAATCGCCGCAAGGCTCAACCGGGTGATCAAATGGGATCCCAAGGCCGAGAAGATTGTCGGCGACGCGGAGGCCGCCAAGTTTTTCGCGAGAGAGCAACGCAAAGGCTTTGAGATCAACCGCGTTTAGCGAGTGAGCTTGTTGTTTAATGTGATTTACAAAAATAGTAATTAGCCGATGGGCGTTAGCCTCGGTTGTTAGCGATTGAACCGACGCTAACGCGTTGCGGCTAATTAAATCAACGAGCTAAGATTTGCAAGCAGCTTCCTCTATAAGCATCCGAATCGAAGAGTTCCGCCAGATGGAGGGATGCAAACGGTTGGCTAAGCGGAGAGATCGATGCTGGCTTGCCAAACACTTGTATTGAAGAATAGCGTCCGTTAGCTGGCCCCCGATGTACATGAACTTCTCCCGAATTAACATCGATAACCCAATACTCAACTACATTGAACGCGTATCGAAATTTGATTGCTGACACTTCTACATTTGTAGTCTCAATTGAGATAGCTTGGAGTGTTCTTCGGTCAAAACGTTCTTGCTCGATACCCCAAGCCAGTCTTCGATAAGCGTCGCATAGACACGTCGAAAATCGGTGTGAAACTTCAGGTCGCCGTCATCTAGCTCACTCAAGCTAGGCTGAATCCCGACAATTGTGTTCTCAAGCTTTGGTCCGGACAGAAACGCTGGGGCAGCTGCTCCATGGTCTGTTCCTTGGCTGGCATTTTCTGCTACACGGCGACCGAACTCGCTAAAGGTCAATACCAGCACGCGTTCACCTAAGCCTGCACTTTCCAATCGCTGATGAAAAGACCGCAACGCTTCTGACCATTGACGCATTAGTCCAGAGTGAGCCACGAGCTGATTGGCGTGAGTATCGAATCCATCCAGCGTCACATAATAGACTTTCGTTTTCAAACCGGCCAGCAAAAGTCTTGAAACAATTTTTAGCTTTTCACCTAATTGCGAATTAGGAAAGTCACCTGAACTATCGGGAGACGCAAGAGCCTTTTCCAACCGGTCGCTAGCTTGCATCGCGGCCGTCGTGCTAGCCGACACGAAGTCGAGCAAATTGCTCTCGGTGTCGACCTCTCTTTTTGTACTTGGCATCCGTTCGGTGTCGGCGCGTGCTATGTTTGATTCCGACTTGCCCTTCCAACGAAGCTGTTCGATGGAGGCTAGCGACGGGGTCTGAACGCCGCGAGCCACGAGCGCCAAAGGCAGTTGCTCGCTTCCTAAGTGCAAGCCGATCGAGTCAGTTGGAACAGCACTCATCGGATGATTAAGCTGTGAAAAATATCGGCCCAACCAACCGTCACTGCTTCGCGACTCTTTGCGTTGGCACGAATGCCAGATATCCATCGACTCGAAATGGGAGCGGTTCGGATTCGGATAGCCAACACCCTGCACAATACAAAACTTTTTGTCCTCTATCAAACTGGCAATCCCTCGCATGGATGGATGCAAGCCAATGTCGGAGTTGAATTTAAGAACATCCTCCTTTGAAATAGCTAGTTTCGGCCTGGCTTTGTAATAAAGTTCATTCGTGTGCGGGACGATGGTGTTCAATCCATCGTTGCCACCTGTAAGTTGAATCACGACCAGCACTCTATCTTGACTGCTTGGTTGACTTGAAAGCGTTGCAGAGAGCGATTGCATCCAACCACTGGGAGGTGCCGCCCCGATCGCTAACGCGGTAGAACCTTGCAACGTGGCTGAGGTGAATGTGCGACGATTGATGCGATGATTCATTTTTTTGTTTTGATTGTTTGATTGAGCCTCCGGTGCTAATCCTTTGACTATCACCGACAGTTCGAAATTTAGGATAAATGAATTCGAGGTAGACTTGTTAAGTAGACCATGGACTGTGCGGCCCAACGATCAGGCTTTGATGTATCGAGCGACTTCTTTAGGCGTTCGCGTTCCGTGTCGCTTAAATCGTCGACGAAAAAAAGCTTAGCAAACCAAGTCGCCAGTTGGTCAGGATCTTTCGCATGATTACGTTCTGCAAAGGCCGACAATGTTACTCCATCGAACCGCGTGTTTGCATGATAAATCAATTCGTAAATCAAGTTTGCGCGACCGACAAGCGTGGACGAATTAACCCAAGCACGGCCACCCTCCCAACCCTTGACATTGGGTGGAAAGAGAACCGCCTGTCCTATCGTTCGCAATCGTTCCGAGAGAAAACCCATGTTCGTTGTGCACTTCATCGTTCGCATCCAACCAATCGCTAGTTCGATCGGTGAACGGACTTTGCGACCTATACTCCATCCGCTGAGCATCAATCGGCTGCCCAGAATCAACTTGACGGCAATCGCAATCGAATAGTTCGACTTAACGAATTGGTCAGCAATCGGCGAAAGAAATGCGTCCGAGGGATTGGCATCTTCGGAAATAAAGAAACGAAACAACTTGCGAACAATAAAACGAGGCATATGCGGACTTGCGAGGACACAATCGATGGCCGACTCCCCGGACTCGATGTCGGATTTTCCAAGCAGAATCTTCATGGAATCATCGTGTTGGTAGGGATTGAATCGAAACTGCTTTCTACGAATTTCCCAGCCAGTAAAACATTTGGCCAACTGTTGAACATCCGCTTCGCTGTAGTTGCCTTCACCCAAGCAAAATAACTCCATCAATTCGCGGGCGAAGTTTTCGTTGGCGTGTGCTTTGCGATTCGACACGCTGTCCAGGTAGATGAGCATGGCCGGGTCCTTTGCAATCGCCTGAGCCAAGCTTCGAAAATTGCCAAGTGCATTATCTCGGAGAAGCATATTCTGTGAGCGCATGAGTTCAGCGTCCTGTACTTTTTCTGCCCCGGTTGCAAAATGACCGTGCCAAAAAAGAGTCATCTTTTCTACTAGTGGTGTTGGCGTGTTCAGCATGCGATGAAGCCACCAGGCCGCTAACTGCTTTACGTCCGAGGTCGCAAGAACGGCCTTGGCGAGTTCTGCTGAATCACTTTCGAACGCGTCCACCTCGGAGCTGTTACCTGACTCACTACGGATCATATTAGCGATAACTTCTTCTGGTCTCAGGGACAGCGTGGCGCGAAGCTTTTCCTGAGTAGATCCAAATCCTGCTCGGCGATGCAGCAGCGAAGCACGGCGGTTATCCCATGGCTCCTCATCAGACGGCTCCCAAGTTTGCCATGCAATAGTGGGATCAATGTCTTCCAGTCGCGTATTGGCAGGAATGGTTTTTGAGATCATGGCTGTGAACTCGACACCTTTTGGTTCTGAAAGTCAAAGTGCGCATGTAGTTGCTTGAGTGCAGAATCGACCAGCAATTCTCCGCTACCTGCTGCACAGCGGGCCGAGACCACTTCGTAATTGCCTTGAGGGTAAGCCTGGACTGTTAAAAAACTGGTATTGACATGGAAATCTGGATGGGACATTTTGTTCCTTTGGATTGGGTAAATTCGAAGCATGTTTCAGAGGAAGGATTCTCGTGTCCGATCTTTTAGATAAGTACAAATCTCCAACTCACAAGATCCT
>JAYVPE010000608.1:0-13387 GCA_043757575.1 Pirellula sp. | reverse complement strand
ACTTAGCCAGTTTCGAAGCGTTGATACTGAGACCTTGAGTCGTTCGCTAAGCGACGCCTTCGTCCAATAGTTTTCAAAGCCCCCGATTGCGTCGCAGCTCTTACCAGCAGCCTCGAATTGGCGGCAGAGTTGGCTCATGATGACTTTGATAACCGCCTGTCCATCGAATCATGACATCGATTCTCTCGTTGCTCTCAACGACTCCCACAGAGACTTCCTCGATCAGGGTGCGTACGATCGTTTGCTTTTAGCGACCATTGACCGGTGGGCGAGCCATCATCATTAGCTCAACGTTCGTTCTCTCGGCATCCGATTCTTCAATTCTACCAAGCTTCTTATAGGTGTCTCTGAGCCATTGATGTACTTCGATCAGCGATGGATTATGCTTTAACGCTTCCTTGGCTACATCAATGGACTGTTGAGCTTGCCCAGTTCTAAACATCGCGTCCGCCTTGATGGCAAGCGTTTGAGAGCGATACGGATTAAGCCGCAAGGACATTTCAAATGTTTTGAACGCACTGGGCCAATCCTGAGCTAAGTAGGTTATCTGCGTGAGTATCTCGAGCGCGAGTTCCTCGGTTGGAGGACATGCTGCTGCGTCTAGTAACGATTTCAACGCCGACTGGTAGTCGTTACGCGAAACTGAAACGCCTCCCAAAGCTATGGCCAAGAATCCATCCTGCGGAAACTGCACTCTGAGAAGCCGCAGTTCTTCCAAAAGCTCATTCGAAGCACTACCATTCTTTGCATTGACGATTGCGACTGCACGCCGCTTTTCTAAATCCGGCAATTGGTCGGTTTCCTCGAAAAAGAAATCGCTTTGAATAACCGCTTTTGAGCGATCCTCAAAATCAACAGACTTGTTGCGGACGATGCGGTGATCTGTTTGTGAAACATGAGCGGACGATATCAAAACGAGCTTCGGCATGTGGCAGTCCACGCAAGAATCCGCTACGGCAGTCCGTTCGTCGCTCGGCCCTGAGCACGGATCGAGATCGGTGTGGCACGCCACGCACCGGTCTCGGAAAAACGCAATTCGCCGGTCTTCTTCGGGCACTTTATGTGGATCGTGGCAACTTGTGCAGCTCATGTTGGGGGACTTCACATAACACTGACTCTCAAACATTTGTTGAACCTGACGAACAGAATCCGTTCGACCGTCGGCATCGACAGAGTCGCTAGAATTCATTACGATCCAAACATCATCCAACCGCATTCCAGGGCGAAAGTCTAAGTGAGAACGACCTGGGCGAAGAATCCGGGCTGAAGCCGGTTGCAAGTGGCACTGGTAGCACACACTTGCCTGTCGAAATCGGTCGAGTCCCTTTGGATTAACAATAGTATCCTTCGCCTGGGTGCCCGGACCTTTGTGAAAGGAGATATGTTCCGAGCCCGGACCGTGGCATTTCTCACAACCAATCGCCATTTCTCCAAACGGCTCTTCCTGTAGAAACTCAGAACCGTGTTGGATTGGGTTGAGCTTACCTGAATGGCACTGTAGGCAGATTATGTTGGCTCGACGATCGAACCTGCGAGGATCGTCTACCGTATAACCAGGATTGAGTCCCCAACGATTCTCTTTACTAAACCAATTGAGCGGAGATAAGCAGAGCACGCCTTGCTGTTCATGAACATACGCTTTGGCGCGTCGACCTGAGCCGATTACGTATTTTTGTTTTACGGCATCATCATAGATCTCGTTCCCCTCCGCGTCGTACATCAACTCGTGGTGAACTATGGCGCTACCAAAGGTCTCAGAGGACAAGACCCGCTTTTTTCCGTGACTCGGCGATACGGTAGAGGCGGGTTGATTGCCATCCTCCGAAACCAATCGAGTACTACCCCAGTACATCGGATGCTTTCGGTAGGAATCCATCAGTTCCTTATGGCACTCAGCACATGCATCACTCCCAACAAATCCTTGCGCCGATGGGTGCCAGGCGATTTGCTGGGAAACTTCATTGGGCTCAATTTCAGCGATCGGAGCAGCGGAATCCTGCACTACCGTTGGTGATTGCGAGTTCTCTTTGGGATGTCCTGCAACTGTAACGGGAATCGAAGGATCCTGCTTTATTCGGAAGTATGCGAACAGTAACACACTAACTGCGGCCACTGCGATCACTACAAGGATAACTTGCCGATGGCCCATAACTTAGTTGCTCATGGGATGCAGTTGAGGGTCGCCTTCAATAACTCGAAACACTTGATTGATTTGGCTTGATTCCAATTTCTGAACAGATCCATTTGGCCAGAGGATGTCCAGTGAGAACTGTTCGGAATCGCTCATGCCGAAGTGGATTCGAGTTCCAAAATGGCTTTGGTAGCCTCTGCCCAAATGCATCATCGATGTTTGGGTGCGACTTCCGCAACGAAGCTGCAACACGGCTCCAGCGGCAGCGCGATTGCACGTCACACCCACTAGTTCGAAGGCGACCCATTTCGCCTTCTTCGAGTTGTTTTGTATAACGCTTACCGGCGCGTCTGAGTTCAGTACAACTACGTCGACTCGTCCGTCGTTGTCCAAGTCATCAAATGCGGCTCCACGACTACTTTCAATGGGAGACACATCCGACTTGGTCGATTGGCTGGCATCGACAAAGGTTCGGTTGCCTTGGTTGGCAAGCACATAGTTGTGTACTTTGACTGCGGTGCGATCATCAAGGTACTTGATATTGTCTAAGAAATGACCGCAAGCAACGTAGAGATCCTTGTGGCCATCGTTATTAAAATCGACGAAGCCCGTGCCCCATTTCACATGAGGATACAATCCGGGGGCAATTCGAGCAGTGTTAGTAGCATCCTCGAATAATCCCCAATCAATCTGGCGATAAAGTACCGGCATTTCACCCTGGTAGGTGGTCGTAAAAAGATCGACTTTTCCGTCATTGTCGAAGTCTCCACTATCCACTCCCATATTCCCATTCGCTTTGCCAAGTCGATCAAACGCCAAGCCAGAAATCAACGCTTCGTCTGTGAACCTGCCCTTGCCATCGTTGATGAAAAAGAAATTGGCAAAACTATCGTTACACACAAAAATGTCTGGCCATCCATCCCCGTTGAAGTCACCCGCGATAACTCCCATGCCTGGAGCGGCTTTGACTCGAATTCCACTTTGCTCGGAAATATCGCGGAATGTTCCATCTCCCAGGTTTTCAAAGAGGATGCCATCTTCAGCAGGAAAGTCTTTCGGACCGGGGTGGTAGAAATGTTCGCCGATTCTTTGCTGAAAGTGTTTATCAAATGTAAAGGCTTGGTAGTTGGCGCAATACAGATCGATGTCTCCGTCGCCATTAATATCAAGGAAGCAAGCGCCTGCACCAAACTTGCCTCCATCCAACAATCCTGCGGCGGCAGTTTGATCTGAGAAAGTTCCATCCCCATTATTGAAATAGTAGACGTCGTTTCCAAAGTTCGTCACATATAGATCGGTATCACCATCGTTGTCCGTATCGCCTGCAACTACGCCCAGGCCATATCCTAAGTCGCCAACACCGGCGTGTTCGGTAACGTCTTCAAAACGCCAGTTTCCCAAATTGCGGTAGAGTCGGTTTGGTTGGTGCGTTCGCGATTCTGCAATGGGTGGCAATGGAGCTCCGTTCAAAAGGTAAACGTCTATCAAGCCGTCGCCGTCGTAATCAAACAGCGCCAAGCCAGCGGTCATTGGCTCAACCACGTATCGCTGACCACTAGCACCAGAGAAATGAACGAAAGGAATTACGTCAGAACTCTTTAAATCAAGCTTGAACTCGGCCAAATCTACCTGCGCCCCTGCATACTGGTGCGGTATGCAGATTAAAAGCAAGCTGCCGATGAAGCACTTGATCATCAGGCGCAGGACTGCTCTGCAGGATGCACAGCTAGCCTTTTCGGGTCGAGCATCGATTATCGAAACGAGTGACAAAGGATGATTGCAGAGCATGATCAGCACAATAAAAACACCGCAAACCTTTCGATAACAGAGAATTCGATTTGCCTCGTTTCTTAATCCAAAACCCCAGCCATTTGTGAAAACCAGGATTTGCACTATTCTATTGAGGATGAGGACGGGTTTTCAACCACTAAATCAAGATTTTAGCAAGTTGCATGAACGATCAAGCTACTAAATCGACTTCAGGCGTTCAATTAATTGGACTCTTATTGGCTGTCGCTTGTTTTGGACTGGTGGCATCGTGGGCTATAAACCGCTGGTCTAAGGATTCCAAAAGCGCTGAGCTGGCGAAGAGCGGAGAGCAGACAAGCGAAGCAACGCGGGAACAGCTCGATGTCGAAACCGCTAAGCCGTCTCTCAACACCGTCGGCATGCAGCCATCGGTGGTGTTGCCGCGTCAGTCGTTTGCCATCAGCGGCGACCAGTTGGAATCGGAATGCGGGAGGTTCGTTGAGCGTTTGCTGAAGACTCTGCCCAACGATAGTGTAGCGCTCAACTTAGCTGCTCTGTATTTTGCTCGCACACAGCAAACCAACAAGGCTGATGGGCTATGGACGAAAATCTTGGCTATGTCTCCTAAGGATCTCGGCCTCTACTTCAATTGGTCGGCGAACGCAATTCAGAAGGGGCAAAGTGAACGCGCCCTTGAAATTTTGGATGAAGCTGTACGCAATGGAGTCAAGGACCCTCAGCTAATCTATCAGCGAGCTGTCTCGCTTAGCAACCTTGGGAGAGATGAAGAAGTAGAGACTCTACTAGCTCCACTTGTAACATCCGCTGAGATGGATGGAACGCATTGGCTTCAACTAGGATTGTCCCAGTCCAAACTTGAAAAATACGAAGTGGCCCGAGGCTCTCTATTGAAGGCGCGCGAATTGGGAATCAACAATACTTCCTTGTTGAATGGACTGGTCAATTGCTCTGCGAGGCTTAAGGATCGTCAGGCTGCTGAGGCTTATCGTAGTGAATTACTGTCTATCAAAGAGGATGTGACTGAGTTCGGCCAAAAGCAATATGAGGCTCGTTCGGAGAGCCGAATTCGCGCACTTTCTTTGGGTATTCTGGGAGAAGGAATCGAAGTCTATCGCTTGGCTGGTCGCCTAGTGGATGCAGAGCATGCAGCGCTGCGAGTGTTGGCAATCGAGCCGAATTCGTTGGATATTTGTAATCTACTGGTCGAGATTTACATCGACAAAAAAGAGGCTCATAATCAATACGCAGTATTGGAGCGATTGACAGAACTACAGCCGGGTTACCTATTGAACTACCTGTTGATGGCCAAAGCTGCGTCGATAGCAGGAAACCATGCGCAGGCTGAAGGGCTGATCAAGTTAACGATTGCGTCGGCGCCGGAAGACGCCACATCTTGGAGTGCAATGGCAGAATTCTTGATCGAACGACGCCGATCGGCGGAAGCCGTCTGGTACATCGAACAGGCAATCGTTCGGGCTCCAAGCCGGGATGCGTACTGGCTGCTTGCTAACGCATTGAGAGCCAGTGGGCAGAATGATCGCGCTGCTACTGCTGATGCCAAGGTTCAAGAACTAACCAAGATCCCCATCATCCGCGCCCAAACACCCAACCTGAAGGGACCTTAATCGTGCGCATGGCAAGTTTGGAAAATGGCTGGATTGTATTGAGACAGGTTCTAGTAGTTGTTGTCGTTGGTCTTTTTTACATAACTTCTTTGGCCCAGGAGCATTCAACTAAACTACGTTTGGTGGATATTTCTGAACAAAGTGGAATTTCCTGGGAGCACACAACGGGCCGCAGCAAACGCGCCCATATAGTCGAAGGAATTGCTTCCGGGCTGGCGTCGTTCGATTTCGATCGAGATGGCCTTATTGATATTTACCTGCTCAACGGGCATGCACTAACTGGCCCAGCATTAGAAACGAAGGAGGTAGGTGGCTTTTTTCGAAATGTGGGAGGAATGCGATTTCAGGATATCTCCAAATTCACCAGAATCGATGGTAGAGGCTATGGGTTGGGCATCTGTGCTGGAGATATCGACGGCGATGGTTTCCAAGATCTGTTCATCAATAACTTTGGGCCGAACTTTCTGTATCTCAACTGTGGCGATGGCACCTTCGTTGATGTTACGGAACAATCGGGAATACTTGCGGGAAATAAGGTTGGCAGTGGTGTCGCCTTCGCCGATTTTAATGGCGACGAGTGTTTGGACGTTTACGTAGGTAACTATGTGGATTTTACGTTGGAGAATTCCGTTTACATCGAGCGGAATGGGCAAGCTTATCATGCAGGTCCACGGTATTACCGTTCCGAGCCCGACACAATGTACTACAGCAACGGCGATGGTACATTTCGGGATGCCGGACAAACAAGCGGGATTTCTGAGCATGCTGGACCTACGATGGGTTTGATTGCAGCCGATCTGAATCAAGACGGATGGGTGGACGTGTTTACGGCCAACGATGCCAAGCCAAACTTTTTCTTTGTCAACGACAAAGCAGGCCGTTTTTTTGAGGATGGCATACTCTCAGGGTTAGCTTTTGATGCTCACGGTTCATCCAATGCGTCTATGGGAGTAGACTTGGGAGATTTTGATCGTGATGGCCTTCAAGACCTGATTGTAACGAATTACCAAAACGAATTGCCTGTGCTGTATAAGAATCTTGGTGATGGTCTATTCGAAGATGTATCGGCGCGTGCCAGAGTAACCGAGTCGTTGAAACCACACGTTACGTGGGGATGTAGTCTAGTGGACCTAGACAACGATGGCTGGCTAGATTTATACATAGGTTGTGGCCATTTTGATGACGCCGAAATCATTGACGATCGAACCGCCAAGAAAGTAAGAGATTTCGTGTTATTGAATTCGAATGGTCGATTCGAAGACGTTTCAACAGCTGTAGGTCTGACGGCAGTAGAGTCTTCTCGGGGCGTTGCCTTTGATGACTTCGACAACGATGGCGATGTCGATGTTGTTGTCCTAAATTCAAACGCCAAGCCTACCGTACTAAGAAATGATCTCCCAGCTAGCACCGAATGGGTGCAGATTGAATTGATCGCGTTAAGCTTTAACCGCCAAGCGGTCAATTCAGAAGTTACAGTTTCATTTGGTGGAACGAGCCAGCATCGTCAAGTGATTTGTGGTCGGGGATATCAAAGCAGCTATGGTGACAGATTGCACTTCGGACTGAAGTATGGGGATGCTAAGAACGAGAAGCAGGCAACCATTGAAGTTCGCTGGCCGAATAAAAGAATCGAGTCGTTTGTGGTTGCCGTAGGTCAACGTCACCAAATTCGTCAAGGATTAGGCGTCGAGGCCCAAAGCAAGTAAATTGATTTGTTAATTGAACAACTTTCACGCTCCATAAGATCACCTATGAAAGCAATACTATGAAAATCGTCGTGGGAACTCTGCTGACTTTACTCTTGACACTCGGACTATGGGCTTTTATCTACAAGACGTATCCCATGTTTCTCGACCATGACGCGATAGCGAAGGCTGCCGCAGGCGGTCTCACTCCTGAACTAGAAGTAAAGGTGCGAGCTGGGTTCTTTAAGAGCTCATTAGTAGTCTACGTGGCATGGGGCATGATCGTTGGTTTGATTGGTACAATTGCCGCTGGTCTAGGCACCTCCAAGCTCTACATCAGAGTGTGCATAGGACTTGTTTTAGGAGCAGCAGTTGGAGCAGTAACCAACTACTTCACCGACCAATATGCATATCGGTGGCAACTAGCGGGCGATGTGATTCAATATTGGCTGATTAGAATTACCGTGGTTCACTTGTTGCTGGCAGTAGTTGCAGCGATTGTGGCCAACATTGGTCACCCAATTACGGAGATAGTAGGTCGATTGGTAAAGGCTGTACTGGCGCTTATATTTGCTGCCTGTATTTTTTCTTTCCTCATGGGATGGGTGACGCCGATTGAACAGTCTCAACACAACTTCGTAAGGTTCCCGGCCAACTCCATAAGTCTTTTGTTATTATTCAATCTGCTAGTTTTCCTCGCAATTGCTGTCTCACCCACCAAAAAGGGAGTTAATCAAGGCCAAATTCAGGAAATTTAACTTAAAATTGAGTCAATTTAAATGCTTGGGTTCTATCCTTGAGTTTCCTTTAATGATACAATCCGATCCGCTAAGTCGACTTCGGTGGTTTTGAAGGCATCGATCACAACATGGGCCGCAAACCGTGGGCTAGCTCCCTTCGGCTAATCAGCCGCAACTCGCTAGCGTCCGGTTCAGCCCGACTTATGATCGACGCCGTTTTGAAGTTGAACGGCAAGTCATCTTTTTTAGTCTGAGTAGTTCATCTTTTTTGGTCGGAGGGTACTATGAAAAAAACGCTTTTTAGGCGTGGCTTTACGTTGGTAGAACTCTTAGTGGTTATTGCCATTATTGGTATCTTAGTAGGATTGCTGCTGCCAGCAGTACAAGCTGCTCGCGAAGCGGCTCGACGCATGCAGTGTAGCAACAACCTCAAGCAATTGGGTTTGGCTCTTCTTAATTACGAGTCGGCTTTCAAGAGATTCCCTTCAAATTACCGGGGAATAGGGGCTGGCAATGACAGGGGCATTGGTAGGGATAACAATGATTACGGCTTTACTCTAGGTCTCCTGCCCTATATCGAGCAAGGTCCGCTGTACAGCAACATAATGGCCATGGCGAGACCTAATGGTCCTGGTTTACCTCGTCCTTGGGCAGGAACAGCCGGCTACCATGACGCGGCTCAGGAAAATTGGGGTAGGGTTCAAAAGAACTGGACCGTTGATATTTCAGCGTTTATCTGTCCTTCGGACCCGCCAACACCCGATCGAGTTGAAAGCCCATCCCTAATCAATTACAAGGGTTCTGTCGGTGATTCATTCTTTGCGAACGGCGATGCAGCTGGCAGTAATCGAGATAACCGCGGCGTCTTTATGCTGAACCGTTATATGACAATGTCCGGTATTTCGGACGGAATGTCGAATACCGTACTGCTATCTGAGGTTGCCGCAGGCGGTGGCGTTCGGGACATTTTAGGAGGCGTTGCACAGAACCTCAATTCCTACAGTCCTGCAGCCTGTTTGGCCCGAGTTACGACGGTTGGCGGACGACGGCAACTGACGGGTAATGTTCGTGCGGTTTTCCGGCCAGTTACGGGTAGAGCATTTGATGGACGCCCTTACTACATTTCGGTTACAACGATGTCACCGCCCAATGGTCCTCACTGCAACCTTGGTGGTGGTGACTGGGACGCGTCGTTGGTCCCCGCCAGTAGCTTCCATACTGGTGGTGCGCAAACTGCAATGGGGGATGGTTCGGTACACTTTATTTCAGATAGTATTGATTGTGGCAACCAGGTAGTTCAACAGCAAACCAATGCCGCTCCCGTCTATTCTGGTCCATCCCTATACGGAGTTTGGGGAGCTCTTGGCAGCCGAATTGGAGGCGAAGCAGGGGCCTCAGTTCCACAGTAGTTATTGATATGCTCATGTCTTGCTAAGATTCAAGTGCGTGCAGCTAATTCAGTTGCACGCACTTTCGTTTATGGT
Source organism: Pirellula sp. (assembly GCA_043757575.1). Taxonomy (GTDB): domain Bacteria; phylum Planctomycetota; class Planctomycetia; order Pirellulales; family Pirellulaceae; genus JBKCUI01. The sequence continues at coordinate 3,952 of JAYVPE010000608.1, read as the reverse complement.
CCACAATTACCGGAGTCGTAAGAATGTTATTGCGCGCATATGCTTGTGTTTTTATTCTTTTTTTGACATCATGTGGAGGAGGGCCTCAACTAACGAAGGTTAGTGGAAACGTGACATACAAGGGTAAGGCGGTTGCTGATGCAACTGTGATCTTCGAACCGGACGGTGGTGGAGGAAGTGTGGGTGCCGCTACCACTGACAGTAGCGGAAAGTATAACCTTGGTTCTAGTACGGGGTCTGGCGTTCGTGCAGGTGCATATTCAGTTAAGATTACTTCAAAGGTTAAGCTGGTTGAAGAAACTGATCCAATGGCCGGATTGGTACATGGTTCGAAGGAATACGAAGCAGCCTATATGAAAGCGTCCAGTCGATCGAGTGCAGAAGCATACAAGACGAAAATAGATCCGGACGCCATCCCTTCAAAATACGGTACTGGTAGCGAGTTAAAGCAGATCGTTGAGGCCAATTCGTCTCAAGTAATCAATTTTGATTTGAAATAGTTCTAAGTCATCTTCGGCGAACTTGAAATGTCTAAGCTAGTAAAGATGGTTCTGACTGGCGTCCTTTTTGCCGCTGCGATCATTGGGGTTGTCGTGGTGATAACACCATTGCCGGATGAAGTTACTTCTCAAGATCGTTATCCAGCCCCGGTTGATGGGTTGCCACTCGCCCGGAGCTTGGCTCCTGAGCGTCCTCCTACGACCTTGGATTTGCCCAAGGTCCGCTTGGTGAAAGAGACCAAGGCACTGCAAGAGGAATTGCGAGAGGCCGCTAGGGTAATGACGGAGACATTTCCTCAGGACCCAGGTAGCTGGCATCTGGCGGCTCAAGTTGAGTCTGAGCTTTCGCAATCTGCAAAGGCTGAAGAGTATTGGGGACGTTGTTTGGAACTGAAGCCAAGACACTTTGGCCCTTACCTTGGTTTCGCCGAATTGTTGACATCCAAGGGGCAATTTCAAGATGCTACTCAAGTACTCCAAAAGGTATTTGAGCTTGGGGGCTCCACCGGCGAGGTTTATCTGAAGTTAGGGGAAGCTTACGAAAATCAAGGGATGCTTAAGGAGTCACTCGAGGCGTTAAAGACCGGCGTCGATCTCTTTCCACAGGAATCCAGTTTGCTGTATGGACTAGGAAGGTTGCAAGCACAATCTGAACAATTAAGCGAAGCCGAGGAAAATTTGAAAAGAGCAATTGCACTTGGAGGCGAGAACAATCAAAACCTCTCCACCTTAGTTGGCGTCTTGATGCGTTTAGAAAAGCGGGATGAAGCCAAAACCGTTCGGGAGAGGTTAAAAGAAATTTCGAATCAAGGAAACTCGGCAACTGGTCAGGGCGAATCGGCTTTCCAATTGGCATACGACGGCGCATTGAGTATTGCCGCATTTCGAATTTTCGAAGGTTGCGGAAACCTCTGTTATCAACAGCGCCGATATCCGTTGGCGGAAAAATATCTAGTGCGGGCCATTGGTCAAGACCCCAGCGTGTCCAGTGTTTGGATCGCTCTTTCGGAAGTGCTTATGCATCAGAACAAGTACGGAGATGGGATCCAGGTCCTACAGCAAATCAATCTACTCGAACCAAAAAATTTGATCTACAGAGTGAATCTTGCCTCGATCGCACACAAGGTAGGGGATGCTCAACTGGCGGAATCCGCACTAGACGAAGCGCTAAAAATTGACCCTAATTCAGAAATGGTTCTTGTTACTCTTGCTAAACTTCACGCCGCCGTCGGTAAGTTTGATAAGGCGAAGGAAGTCGTTGCATCTCTCCTGAAATTGAATTCCTCTCCTGAGGTATTGCAACTAAAAGAGAGCATTGAAAAGGCTGCCAATCAGGCTGGCTCACCGCCGTCATGACTAAGTGTTTGTTTTTCGTAGTAAGCATGATCTCAATTGTCCTCTTCTTCTGGCTGCGGTCGAGTGATGCCGAGGAAATCCATCCCTCGACAATTCAATTCACAGATGTGACTGAGTCCTCAAAAATATTTTTTCGACATCAAGCCGGTGGAGTAGGTGAACGGTTCTTGCCCGAACACATGGGGGCGGGGCTTTGTTCGTTTGACGCAGATAACGATGGTCTGATTGACGTTTACCTACTGAATGGTGCAGCGCTACTCGGTGCGGAAATCAAACCTCCACCGTCCAACCAATTTTTTAGAAACGTTGGGAATTTTCAGTTTCGAGATTTTACTGTCCCTTCAGGCCTACAAGATCATTCCTACAGCCTCGGAGTTACCGCTGCTGACTTCGATAACGATGGATTCCAGGACCTTTATGTAAGTAACTTTGGGGAAAAATGCCTTTACAAGAACAACGGCGATGGGACGTTCCAGGATGTTACCCAAATAGCTGGTGTAGCTGACGGTGATAAGTTTGGTGCAGGTGTTACATTTCTCGATGTAGACGGTGACGGGCTCCTAGACCTGTTCGTGGGCAATTATGTGAACTTCTCGTTCAAGCGACACCGCCAGTTGGCTCCAAGCGCTCACCCCTATTCTCCTGGTCCTAAGGACTATGCCCCAACTCCAGATACACTCTTTAGAAACAATGGTGACGGCACCTTTTCAGATATAAGCAAGCAATCGGGAATCTCTTCGGTGGCGGGACCAAGCATGGGAGTGGTGGCAGGCGATTTTGATTTCGACCAAGACTGCGACATATTTGTTGCTTGCGACGGCGCACCCAACTTGCTTTATGTAAATAATGGAAAAGGGGAGTTTACAGAGGAGGCGAGCTTGGCTGGAGTTGCTGTAGACTCCAGAGGTACCGCCAACGGAAGCATGGGCGTAGATTCTGCGGATCTCAACGGTGATGGCCTACCTGATTTGTTGGTTACTAGCTACTCCCAACAGCAGCCAGAGTTCTTTAGAAATCTATCTCCAGGAGGTATCTTTGAAGACTATTCCCGATTGTCACGAATTGGTACAGAAGTCTATCCTCACGTGAATTGGGGCGTGGGAACATTTGATTTCGATTCGGATGGTGATATCGATGCTTTTATTTGCAATGGTCACCTGCTAGAGAACGCGAAAGAGATTGAACCACAAACAGATTTTGGCGTACCTAACACGGTCATGGAGAACATTGGCAATACTAAGTTCCGTAGTGTTACCGCTAATTCTGGCGAAGCGCTGCGACAAGCCAGAAGCAGTCGTGGCGCGGCCTTCGATGACTTTGATGCCGACGGCCGGATCGATGTTGTCATCCTAAACTGCGATTCCGAAGCCCAGGTGCTCCGCAACTCGAGTCAAAACGGCAACTCATGGTTGATACTTGATTTGGTAAGCACCAGTGCAAACAGGGACGCAATTGGAGCCAAGGTGTGGGTTCATTCCAATGGCAAGAAGCTCTACTTGGAACGTATTAACGGTAGAGGATATCAAAGCCACTACGGCAAGAGGCTACATTTTGGCCTTGGGCAGCTTAAAATGATTGATCGCATTGAAGTACTTTGGCCAGGGACACAGAATCTTCGTACTGTGATCGAAAATGTATCTGCAAATCAAATCAAGACCATTGTTCAAGGCCTTTAGTGGCATTGCCGTTCTAAGCAATACAATAATCATCTTGGGGTACCACCTAATTTTTTCCGTCCTTCGAAGTGCGACGAAAGTTTTCTCGCTTGCATGCATTGGGCACCCCGTTGGTCTAGACACCGAATCTCAACTCGCTAGTAGTCGTGCATGGCAGGACCTTTACACATTGCTACTCCATGGTCTGCCATCTGATGGTTTCTATTTAGGCGAGAGGCAGGCTGAAGCCTACCTGCCGCGCGGGCGTTTTCGTAGAATGAGTATATCGTAAGACGGCAGTATTTCCGAGCGCATGTGTTCGGCGACAGTTAGAAACGGACTTCGTGTTGCCTCACCGATAGGCGCTACCGAAATCCGCTCGATGGAATAGCGTGCCAAAAACACGTTGAGCGGAGCTAAGTAACTTTCTTCTTTAGGTGC
>JAYVPE010000607.1:0-3576 GCA_043757575.1 Pirellula sp. | reverse complement strand
GCGCTCTTCTAGGATAGTCAAGTACATTTTATTTCCTATTTTTATACCCATTTTGCGTACCGCGAAACATCGTTTTTCAAACCATTTTTGAAAATCGTTCGCGGAACCTTCGTGATGGTCTCTGTTTGGTGATTCGCCGACTGTGGTGCGTTTACTTGTCACACGCGGTAGTCTGAAATAACTTGATGCTCTTGCCTGGGATGTCACGTGCCTGGCTCGATCCAAGTCGCAGTCATTCAACCTGCGATCCAGAGAACCATGTGCATCGAATTGGCTTTATTGAAGATCACTTTCAGTGACGTGTCCGGAGATGCCTCGATACTAGCCGGGATGGTCGTTTATGCGGAATCCTTGCGGACTCTGCTACGCCACGAAGCGCCATTGGTGGAAGGTCATCTCCAAACAAGTACTACACTTACATGTCTCGAATCGGCTTGGGCCTCCTCTTGTTTTTTCTTTAGGTGCTAAAACATTTCCTACGATGAAACGTTCTGTTTCTTGGGTGCTGTTGCTTGCGATGTTCGCCTTCTCCGACGGATGGTTCCACGAGGCTCACCCGGGAACACCTCCGAATAGTCAAAGTCTTTGTTGTTGTTCCTCGAATGCCAAAGCGATTTGCTCAGCTTACGCATCAACGAAACTAACCCCTTCATCTTGCGATGCTCACCAGCATGGTTCGATTTCTTGCTACCAACTTGAGTAAAAGCGACGTACCAAAGCTTGAGCTCGGGGCGCTGCACGGCTCGCATGGCCCAGTAATAAATCCAGCGGCGAGCCAACGCAGACCCGCGTTTGCTGATGGCCAACTCACCCTTGCGATTGCCGCTGCTAATCTCCTTGAGATTGAGGCCAATCGCCTTTACGAACGCTCCTGAACTGCCATACTCACAAGGGTCGCCTACTTTAGTCCAAATCACTGCCAAGGTTGACGCACCAACGGCTTCGCTGTAGCGAGACATTACCGAATCCCCCGCGATTAGTTCACGTAGAGTGCGATCGCACTTGTTCACTTCGCGACTTGCATTGATCGCTTCAGCGGCTATCTCTTGAACCCAATTAGCTTCGGATTCACTCATGGGCAAACCCATCGTTGCCCTGGCGGATTCGATCACCCTTGCAACCTTCTCCTCATGCATATACGTTTTTCCCCATTTAGCGATCTTTGTTGCCAAATCTGGATCCGCGAGGGCTTTGGACGGAGACCCATAAGTTTCCATGAGCTTTAATAGCGTAACACTGCCAAGCTTCAAATGTTGGGTTACTTCGGGCCAGTGACGAGCAACTTGCGCCTCAAGTCGACTTATCCATTTTGAATACAAATCCCGAAATCCGTCGATTCGAAGGACTTGATGTCGAATCCGTTGTTGATTTTCATTCAATGGAGAATAAGGCCATAAGGTCCCTTTTCCGATGGCGACCAGTTCAGCGATCATGGCTGCATCCTTGCCGTCATGCTGGCTCGGTACCCCATCGAAAATCTCCTTGTAATCGGACACTGCCTTGCCGCTAATTCGCTGAACACTTATCGAGGCATCAGTCAAGGCACGTCGAACCGCATCCCCGTAAGTTCCAGTCGACTCCAAGCCGACAGTAAAACCATCACACTTACTCTTGAGTAATTGGGCCAGTTCGACGAGCATTGAAATTTCCCGCGGATTGACTATTTTCCAAGGTCGCTCAAAACTTCCTTGGCCCCAACGTACACAACCAACGATCTCACTCTTGGCAATATCAAGCCCCAAAACAGTTCCTGATTTGCCTGCCGTCAGCGCTGCCTCCACGAGCTGAATTCCATCAATCTCATTGACGCCAATTCGCCTATATGCTCTTCTATTTACCATGGGGATGACCTTCCATTTCCTGGTGCCTTCGGGAAAAACACCAGTTTCGAGGCATCCCCTTTTTTTACGACCCCAACTTCATGAACTATAGCCAACTAGCCGCCGGTGGTTTTTCGATCGCCCAAGAACCGGCGGCTAGCGCCTTGCCGCTCACTTCAACTGGGAATTTGCTTGGGAAGCAAATCGGACGATCTCTTCAGGCGGAAGACCAACCGTACGAGCAGTCCGCAATGGGGCAACGACCTGTTGCCCAATTAGAATTCCCTAGGAAATTGCTGCTCGGATTGCCTTGGTTCCACAACGTCATTCTGATCCAAAAATTAAAAGACCTACCGACCTGCCTTTGGTACGCTCGGCAAACGCTCGAATAAGAAGAGTCTTGCATCCAGTCTACCAAGCATCGAAGACATCGAAGCGGAACTAACACAAAGCATGCTCGATGATCAATCGCAAACGAACGACGAGCATCCATGACGCAAACTTTAAAATCTAAAGAAACGGCTCAATCATCCTTCGATGCGCAAACGTTCTTTGACAACTTCGAAATGTTCGCCAACGCGCCGAACGCAGTGGCAAAGATGCGCGAGTTGATTCTCCAACTTGCGGTACGAAGTAAATTAGTACCGCAAGATCCTAAAGACGAACCGGCAAGTCTGCTAAAGTCCAGAATCAATTTAAAAAACGATTGGGTGGAATTGACCGTATCGAATCAAATCGATGCCGAGAGCATCTGGCCAGAGGGTATAGTTCCCTACTTGCTGCCTGACAGTTGGGAGTGGATTCGACTTAGCGAGTTAGGTGGGTTCCTTGGTGGGGGAACGCCGTCAAAAGAACGTGCTGAGTTTTGGAAAGGAGAAATTCCTTGGGTCAGTCCCAAGGATATGAAACGGCCATGCTTGGAAGACGCAATCGACCATATTTCTCGCTTGGGAATTGAGAATTCGTCAGCGAAAATGATCGCCAAAGGATCGTTGCTTATGGTTGTAAGAGGAATCATACTCGTTCATTCATTTCCGGTTGCATTGGCCATGAAAGAACTGACAATCAATCAAGACATGAAGGCCCTTTACCTCGCAATACCCGAGATGGGCGAGTATTTGCTCACATGTTTGGCTGCCGAAAAGCGTAGAGTACTCAAGTATGTAGAACGTTCTTCGCACGGAACCTGCCGACTCCCAACCAACTCAATTGCAAATTTCCCTATCCCTTTACCCCCGTTGGCAGAGCAAAAACGGATCGTATCGAAGGTGACTGAACTGATGTCGTTGTGCGACGCATTGGAGAGTCAGCTTCAGGCTACAGAGTCCGCTAGTGCCGAAATCCTATCTGCTGCGGTTTCGCACTTGTTGGCGGCAGACGGTCGAATTGGAATTGCACAAACGCGGCGTTGACAATCTGCCAATGCAATTGCGACTTGTTTAACCCGCGTAGCGGCTGGCGGGCCAGCCCCCCGGCCTATCCAGTAGCGACTTAGCGACCGTTTTCTGCAACGCCCGCGATCGAGGCTTGAGGGCCTCGATCGGTTAAACATTCAGTTGCAAATCTCGCTGCGGCAGCTAGGCACTTCAATCGCTACTTGTCTTCGCCGATCCAGACAACAGACGATCGGTACATCAACTCAATTTGCCGGTTGGCAGCAGCGAAGGGCCCGTCCAAGTTCGGAAAGACATCCCTTGGCGACTCCTTCGACGTATCCATGAACATTCGCCAGCGGATTCCACGCGATTGCGGTGGC
>JAYVPE010000606.1:0-3577 GCA_043757575.1 Pirellula sp. | reverse complement strand
CTTAGTCCCTGGGAGGGTAAACTGGAAGCAAAAGTTGCCGCCGACATGCTTCGTCCGACAATCTTTGATCCGTTTTCGCCAAACTTATTTCGAATAGCCTCTTGGATTTCAACGGTGGTTTCCATTCGTTCCAAAAAAGTGAGGCGAGTGGCATCTTCTACTGGGGTATTTTCGTCCGAATCGATTTGTCCCGACCGCGTATCGTCCGACTTGGCAACGCTGTCTTTATCAAACTGAACAACGATTTCAAGCGGAACGAGCATTCCCAGATTCTTTTCCAGCCAACGATAGTCTTTGAGAATTCGAGCTTGGGAATCAAAAAGTTCAAGCAAATCGATACTAGTTTTTGTTCGGGTCAAGCCAAAGCCAACCGTTAAGACGAATAGAAAACATGCCGTCGCAACTCCAAGGTGGTGCTTTACTATAAATGTCGCTACGCTAGCCCACCATTTTTCACTGTACGAATCTTCTGTTTGCTGCGATCCCGTTCCTAGAGCACGCCCTTTTGCCTCGTCCGGGACTTCATCGACCACCCAGCGTTTCGCGTACGAGATCAAATGCAACGCAGCGGGCAACAATAGAAAAAGTACGATCGTGAGAATCATTACCCCCGAGGCCGCGTAAATACCAAATTTTCGGATCGGGGTTAGCTCGCTAGCGCAGAGGGATAGGAGACCAAGTGAGGTCGTAGTCGAACCAAGAGTAGCAGGTTTCAGGGCATGTATGACCGCCCGTTCGGTCGCCCCCTTCAAGCCGCCGACCAGAACCGCATCCTTGTAATAATTTACAAAATGGACTGCACCCGATATTGCTAGTACATATACCAATGATGGCATCGAAAGGACGATGGCGTCTACGGTTTCGCCTGTGGCCCAAATCATTGCCAGTGAGGCAGCGGCGCTTGTAACTGCACAACCAAAAACGATCATCGTAAGAACAACGCTTCGAAGAGACCACCATGCCAGTCCGAGGCCGATGAGTCCAGATAACCCTGCAAGTCGAACCAACGTGCGCTCGCCTTCCTCATCGATCGAAATATTGTCGACAGGAGGGCCACCGAGATGCAGTTGCTCGTCAGGAATTCCGGCCTCCGCTATTAATCGACGAAGAACTCCTGGTGGAACATTCGGTCTAAAAATACGTATTTGACCATGGCCAAGAATTGGCTTGAGCTTCGCCGTAGTCTCGGGGTCCAGGGAAACAATCACACACGTTTGGCGTCCGTCCGGTCCGAGCACCGAGCCCTTAAGTCGTTCGATCGCTTCTTCGTAAGTAAGTGGGTGCGTCCCGTTGGTTAATTGATCAATCAACTGACGGCCAGTCGATACGCCCTTAAAATACTTTTTTGCTTCGATAGCATCGATGTCGGTGGGGTCTGAATTTTGAGGTGCAACCAATGCGGCCAGCTTGGCTATTCGCGGGTCGTCCCCTTCGGCGCCTAATTCCGGATTCTCCGCCAGCTTGCACCCCTCCCAACTAACCAGAATAAATTGGTCTGACGGGAAGTTCTTTCGAAACCAGGCGAGCTCGCCCGTTTCTGCGAAAGACTTTGGCAGCCAGTCCTCCACTTTGTTCACATTACTTTGAATGGCTTTCGCTGCGCCAAAAAAAGCGAACGGTACGCACGCCAAGCTGGCGATGAGGATTAGCCATCCCCAACGGTCGTAAAACGTTTTTCCACCCACTGACGGTTGTTGCACTCTATAGCCTTTCGACTTCATAGCCTTTCGACTTCTTAGGCACGGGTTTTCCTGGGCCTTGACTGCCATCGCGACGGATTAAGCCATAGGAGTTTACTAGAACTCACGCGATTTCGACAGTTTGAAAATCTGGGACTTGCAAAAGAAACTGTTGCTAACTGTTCCGAAAAAAGAAAGTGCATTAGCGTTTCCAACGCACGACCTCCTCCGTTTTTGCTAGCTTCAAAATCGCTTCGAAGTCTCCATCTAGGCTGGTCATCGACTTTTACAAGCGTCTAATACTAGGAATTTGGTGCCGATTTCGCCAAAACTTGAGCCAAAACCAATAGAAAGCTTTTCACAGTATCCGCAGCGAAAAATGTCAAAATTCCGACAAGAAATGAGGATTAGTAAGCTTTCCACAAATCACGCGAGGGAGTATAGTTCAGTTGTTGCTGGTTGTTGAAATTGAGTCTCAACAAAAACAGTGCCTCCATCCGATTAGAATGGGTCGCGATCGACAGCCAGAAACGATGCGGTTTCACAATTACGAAATCTTTCCAGTCTGTGGTTCCATGATTACCGACTCGGTTCCCCTCCCAATCGAATTTTTGCAACCAGAATCCCACGGCACCATCGTGGAGATGTGCGGTCGGCCGTGTCAAATGCAGCGATTGGCAGAACTAGGAATTCATCAGGGGTGTAAAGTTCGTATGGTTTGCCGCGGCGAGCCCTGCCTAATTTGCATAGAGGGCAGACGTATCAGTTTAAGGCTAGATGATTCAGCAGAAATTTTCGTTATCCCAACTGCTGGATAATGACTCTTCTGAATATTAGTTTGGATGAACTCGGCCAGGGTGAGTCAGCCGTTATCGTTGAAATTATTGGCGATGATGTGGTTGCAAGCCGTCTGATGGAAATGGGGCTTATCGAAGACGAGCCGATTTCGATGGTTGGACGCGCTCCCATGGGCGACCCCACTGAGTACGCAGTTCGTGGCTATCGAATAAGCTTGCGCAGAAACGAATCGACTCGAGTCATCGTGCGCAAGGAGTGCTGATGTTGCCAGCCGAATTGACCCAAAAATCTGTGCGCGTTGTCGCTTTGATAGGGAATCCAAACACGGGCAAGAGCAGTTTGTTCAATGCTCTATGTGGCATGAACGCGAGGGTCGGCAACTATCCGGGTGTGACAGTCGAGCAAAAAGTTGGCCGGCTTTCGGGAACAACAAGCCTGATTGATGTTATCGACTTGCCCGGAACCTATTCGCTCGCAGCACGTTCGGCTGACGAAGCGGTTGCAGTCAATGTTTTGTCAGGAGAGTTGCCTGAACAAGTTCGGCCTGAAGTTGCGATCGTCATTCTCGACGCCGCCAATATCGAACGCAATTTTTACCTCTTCAGCCAAATTTACGAACTTGGGTTGCCCGTTATTGTAGTAATGAACATGTGGGACCGATTGACCAGCGAGAGGCTCACTGTCGATTCCGGGTTGTTATCGCAACGCCTTGGTGTGCCTGTTGTTTGCACTTCTGCAAACAAGCGGCAAGGAATCGATCAACTGAGGAAGGCTATCGAACAAACGCTCAGTGCTCCGGCGCCCATGCCGCAGCCTGGGCAACTGGCTCGTGCGATGTTTCCTGCTGCATTTCATCAAGAAGCCAAGCTGCTCACTGAATGGCTCGAAGCCAAAGGTCGCAAACCCACGACGTATCAAGTGGATCGGCTTTTGATTGATTCGGATGGGCATTTTCAAAAAGCGATTTGCCAGTCCGGGCTGTCAGATATTGCTGATAGAATTGATGAAGCCAGAACACGACTTCAGTTTGCGGGCTGCAAGGTTCCGATGTTTGAGACCAAGGCTCGGTACGCATGGGTGCGAAAACTGATCGACGGGGC
>JAYVPE010000605.1:0-3580 GCA_043757575.1 Pirellula sp. | reverse complement strand
GTTGTGTTTGTGGCACAGCCGACGAACACCGAGCAAATCCAAGCGATCTCGGCGAGGCTTTGGTCATCCGGCTGTTTGCCAGGTGAGCATTCGGGATGTAGCTTCCGCTCGAGCGGCGATCCGATCATGTACATCAACAATCCAGCCGGTGTATCCGCCGAAGTTCGCCGCAAGACACTCGATGGTCTCAAAGCCTTGAATGAAATCAACTTCCAGGCTGTGGGCGATCCGGAAATCCACACTCGCATACAGCAATACGAGCTGGCTTTCCGCATGCAGTCAAGCGTTCCCGAATTGACCGATATCAAAAGCGAACCGGAGAGCACATTCGAACTCTATGGCGATGACGCAAAGAAGCCGGGTACATTTGCCAATTCGGTCTTGCTCGCGCGAAGAATGGTCGAACGCAATGTTCGCTTTGTCCAAGTCTATCTCAATAACTGGGACCACCACGGCAATGTCAACGGTCGGTTGCCATCCCAATGCAAGGATATTGATCGGGCAACATATGGTCTGATTACCGATTTGAAAGCGAGAGGGCTTCTCGACTCGACGCTGATCATTTGGGGTGGTGAGTTCGGCAGAACTATCTATTCACAGGGAGGGTTGAGCAAAGATAATTATGGACGCGATCACCATCCTCGATGCTTTACGATGTGGATGGCAGGCGGTGGAGCCAAGGGTGGTGCCATTCACGGCGAGACGGACGATTTTTCATACAATATCGTCAAGGATCCAGTGCACATACGGGACTTTCATGCCACCGTCTTGCACCTGTTAGGTATTGACCACGAACGATTATCGTTCCGCAATCAAGGCCTGGATCTCAAGCTAACAGGAGTAGAGCACGCCAAGGTAGTAAAGGAGTTGTTAGCCTAAGATTTCTGGCATGGACATCTATTTACTCTAACTCTGGTGTCATTTTCGCAAAGATCCGAGTGTCCGGCCTTGAAAGAGGTAAATTGGCAGCGCTCAAATGTAAGAGCACTACCGTTCGCTGCTTTTTTTGCTTAGCGACCGGTGTGATAGAAAGCACTCCTAACGGCTGGTCCGTCCAGCCAATGGCAATGAACTCCCCTCTCGCAAGCGGATACTTTTTGGTCAAGTCCTCTAACATGGGGCCAAGATATAACTCATCTTGCAGATCCTGATCGGTCCACAAAGTTCCATCTTCGGCCCGCATATACGAGGGGCGAGCAAGAATTGGATTGCGATCCCATTCTTGTCGCCAACGGTTGTCTGTCTCACGAATTTCAAGTTGGCATCGTTTGGGAGCTCCTTCGTCCGTAGTCCCTAGCCAGCCACTGACGAGCATTCCTTGCGAATCGACACCAACAATTCCAGCATCTTTAATGGAAAAACCAAGTCCATTTTTAATTTCGACGGCCGTCATGTCTTTGTCAAATTCGGCAGTTAGCTTGCTCGCAAAGTTCACCATCTCTTCCGCTTGAAACAATCCCGTTGTATTCGAGGGCACGGGGACACTCTGCATCCCAGCTCCCGCGTCATCTGCGTACCAGTAGTCAATCTTTCCGATACTGCTTCTGGACCTCTTGTCGCCCGAGATCGATGAAATCGGTAGGACAACACCTGTATCTTGTTCGTAAACAGCCCGGTAGTTGGTGGAAAGAGATGTATACAACGCCGTGTAGCTTGAGAGCATACCTCGCGAATAGCCATTATGCAGTTCAAGGAATCCATAGGTTGTTTGACTTCTAGAAAAACCTACGTCGAGTTGGACGCTCCTCGCAACAAAAAACGCGCCAGCCAACGCGATCACAGGAGCTGCAGCCCAGGCCAACTCGACCCGTCCAAAAAGGCGAAAGAACAACCAATTTAAAGGAACCAAAACGATCAAATAGCCGAGTAATAGTTTGACTATCGTGTTGATTTTAGGGACAGTGATCCCCGAGGATTCTTGAAGGCATTGACGTGCGTTGACCAAGACCTTCGATTGAGGATTCCAAGCCCCGAGGCTCGTACGTTTCGATTTAGCGAATTCTGTCGAAGCATCGACGTAGGTCGGTTTCTGTTCCTCCTCCTTTCGCTTTCGTGCAAAAGCTTTCGTTCGCATTGTCGAGTCATCCAAGTCTCTAGCCCAAATTCGCAATCGAGTTGAATGCAGCGGATTCTGCTCGGTACCCTCATACTCGCCAGCGAACTTCGTATCTGCCTCGATACCCGACGAAGGGTTGCGATGCGGTTTTCGAAGGATCGCGTTATGAATAAATGAGCTGTAGGACTGCCAGCGAAGAAAGGCATTGTCGGTCATTGGAAATGTCGTCATTACGACCCGACCTTGCCCTACCAATTTCTCCGCCACGAGTCCGTCCAGCGACATGCCTTCGTTATTTGGACCTAGGGTCTTTACCCACTGAGCCCCCGTTGCCAATTCGCCAGATAATTTCGGAATTGGCTTGGCCGGGGCCAGCAATTCTCTCTCTCCTAGAATTTGCTGAATTGACCAAGTGTTGTTCAAGGAAACGATTTCATGATCAGCAACCAGTGAATTCGATGTGCGCACCAACGGCGAAACCTCTTTCATGAAGCTGGTTTCAATTCCCCCAATCGCCTCGGGACCGTTCAAGATGATCGTGCCGCCAAAATAAAGCCAGTCCTGCAACGCTTGCTGCTGGTCCGTCGTCATGATCGAGACAGAAGAGTCATTGATCACCAAATGTGAAATCGATGTCATTGCGTAAAGGCGGTTGGGAAACTGGTTCGCAATCTCGTCTTCGTTCAAGTCAATAACGTGGTAGGGAGAGATCCGTTCGTCCGACATCCTTTGCTTAGATGACCAAATGATGCAGTCGAGCCCTCGCCAAAACGTATACCTCGAGGGGTCCCGGCTGAGCGAAACTAAATTGTACTGGTAACCCTCGAAAACATTGCATAGAGAGTCGCTCTCTTGAATGGGAGTCCCAATTCCTCGCTGAGTATAAAACATCCTCAATGCAGACGGCGTTTTTGTAGGTTCATCACCGGTCACCGCAACCTCGGGCTGAAAGAATTTAAGTTGAATATTTTTCTCTTGCCCTACGGCCAGCGTGACATTGCGAGTGAAATCGATAGGCGATTGGCCAGGTGCAAAAGAGACCTTCAACTTTTCGCGATTGATGACAGAAAGATTCGCGGTTAACGATTCGTCTGAATAATTTGCTTTGAGTTTCTGATTCGCTTGATACCAATGCCCCTGCTTCAGAATACTGCCTGCAATTTCAGAAGTGAATGGGAGCGCTTTCAGTTCGCTAACAACTAGCCGTTCCTTCTTCTTTTTCACTAGTGCTTCTTCGTCTGTTTCCTTCGTCGTCTTTGGCCGCGAACAACCCCTGCATCCTCCAAGTTGAACCAAAAGTAAACAAAGCAAAATCAACTTTACTGAACTTCGCACACGACCACCTGTTTTGTCGAGTTGGTATTAAACCTGAGCGCGGGCAACAGTCGCGATCTAAAATTTTCGACCTGTACGATTGAATCGCGTTGAAACGCTGGCAATCTAGAATTCCTAGTCCTGGAGGGACGAAATGATGTAGCCATGGGCATCAGCCCATGGTCTGAATTAACGAGGAAACATGCATCC
>JAYVPE010000604.1:0-3584 GCA_043757575.1 Pirellula sp. | reverse complement strand
CTTTCTGCATAAAAGCGTAAAATGCAGATGCAGTCACTTTTTTAAAGATACTCTCGCCATCACGTGCAATGCGCTGAGTTGAAACTACGTCAAAGCCTTGTTTAAATTGCTCGATCATCAACTCAAGCAATTCTGGAGGATCTTGGAGGTCAGCGTCCATGACCACGACAGCATCGCCGTTTGCAAAATCCAAACCGGCTGTGATGGCCGCTTGTTGTCCGAAATTACGGCTGAAGCCGAGTACCTTGACTCGTCTGTTTTGCTCAGCCGCTTCGTTAAGTATTTGGCGCGTTGCATCGCGACTGCCATCATCAATGAAAATCAATTCGTATTCGCAGTCGATTTTTTCAAGAACAGACGGCAAAACTTGGAAAAGGACAGGAAGGACTTCTTGTTCGTTATAGACCGGCAGCACAATCGAAAGGAGCATCGTGTTCGCCTTGGATTGACAGGAATCGCGTAATGTGGAAAGGGTCGAGCCATTGGATAGATAGCGAATATGCGTTATTCAGGTCAATACGGAAAGTGGACACCCGATCTTTTTGGGTGCAATCCAATCGAAGTTGGGAAGAAAAGCTCTGTTCGCATCCATTACTGCTCCTTGAAGATTTTGCTTGAGGCTCATCCGGTGTTATCGGAAGTTTCACTTATTTTGAGTATCCAAGCCAACCCCAATTCCTAGGCAGGAAGATGTATTAGCCTGTGATTTCAATCATCAGGACAAAGTTGCTGGACGATTAGTCGGTCTTCGTCAGGCTCTACAGATCGCAACACAAGCTCAATATGATCCGATTGGACGTTTGCCCAAATGGGTAGCTCGCCTACGCTAAACTGGTCAGCCATCGCCGATGGACTTGCCGTTTTTGGGAATATTTGTAGGGTACTGGAATCCAAGCGTTGGTTGCTCCAAACGCCGGCCCCGATTCGGCATGATTTGCGTGCTATGGTCACTCGCTCAAACGTTGTGTTGGTTGCAAGTTGTGTTACCAGTCTTTCAGCTCGATTTTGTAAATTTTCGAGACTTGTTGAAAGCGATGCTCCGATGGGCAATTGACGCCACTGTTCAAATGACTCTGAGGCTTGGAGCGTTCGCAACAAGGCTGCTTTAGTGATGCTGCTTGCTTGAAGACCCAAGGTATCTGTAATCTTGAGAACACTCTCCAAGGTACTTTGTTTCCCTAGAATGATTCCGCATTCGGGGCCTCCCAGCAATGCATCTCCCGGTACGATAATTAGATCAATACCCTCATCCCAGGAATTGGCGATCACTTTGCTTGTCAGACCCAATCTCGTCAAATCATGGATAGCACCATCCATCAAGATTTCCGTAACGCTTGCGCCTGTTTGTTTCGCTGCAGATAGACCGCGACTTCGGTGTTCGAAATGCGATTCGGCAGAAAGTGCATTGGGAGAGGCGATCAGCAGGCGGGCCCCCATTTCATGAAGCGATTCGACGAAATCACTTGGCGTGCAATCCTGATTCGTTCCAATCTCCGTGATGTGAGCGTTCGCAGAATCGAGAATTGCCCGGACATTTCCACCTGACATTGCTCCGGCCTGCGGAATCCGCACACAGTCGACTCTAGGTAGTACCCAACGCGTAGGCTCCTTAGAGGATGCATTTGCCAATGCCAAAACGTAGAGGGCCACGGTGGTACTTGGGACAACGACAACCGCCTGTGCACTGGTTAATCCGATCAGTAGATTGCGAAGCTGTTGATCCAGCTTGATGGTCTCTGCGTAGCGACTTTGCAGATGGTTCATTTGGGCGATCGCTTCCGAGCATAAACGATGTGAACACCAACGACTAGAAAAGAGTTCGCCAGTGGCATTGATCCCAGGCATCAATCCTGTTTGAGCATTGCGTAGCCAAGGTTCAGACACACTTTCCATCCATCGACCGGCTTGCTGTAAAATCTGTTGGATATTGCCTGACTGAAATTGGTCTTTGAGTCCAATCTTTTGTGCTGCTTCCTTGATCGCGTTCACCAAAGTCGGTTGAGACACCAACTGCGATAATTGTTTGACAGCTTCGATGGGCAAAAAGTCTCTGAAAGGAATAGGGAATCGCATGCGAGTTCTGAGGTTTCCTTGAGTGGTATCAAATCGGTGGATCACATTTGGAGAATGGAATAGTCAATCGTACAGGAAATCCATCGCGATTCCGAGCCGTTACACGCTTGCACCTCAAAACAGTACAATGCGAGCTTGCCAGTTCAGTGCCTTTCCAAGGATTCGAAACCTATGTCACCACCTAAGAATGTATTAGGGACGAATATCCAACCCTGTTCGATGGATCCGCCTACGGGGTTTTTTCGCGACGGTTGTTGCCGTTCTGGGGCGGACGATCAAGGTCTGCATCTAGTCTGTGCCGAAATGACACAGGAGTTTCTCGAGTTCTCGAGGGAAAGCGGCAATGATCTAATCACGCCTGTCCCTGCATTCGGATTTCCAGGCCTTAAACCCGGTGATCGATGGTGTTTGTGCGTACAACGTTGGAAACATGCGTTCGAGGCAGGAATCGCGCCAAAAATCATCTTAGAATCCACACATATTTCAACCCTCGAATTTGTCGACCTGGAAGATCTCCAAGCTCATTCCATCCAAGTATAACCTGACACAAAAATTATCGAATGAACGCGTTATTCTTAGAGCATCTGGCTGTGACCAACCAGTCTATTCGCGATGCAGGGACCTTCAAAACGGAACGCGTCATCGATTCGTCTCAAGGAACGGTGGTTAGGATCGCTGATGGTCGCGAGCTGCTTAATATGTGCGCGAACAACTATCTCGGATTGGCTCAGCATCCAAGCGTTCGACAAGCCGCCAACGAAGCTCTTGTGCGTTGGGGATACGGCCTGGCCTCGGTTCGATTCATTTGTGGAACGCAAACGATCCATAAGGACTTGGAAAAACGCTTAAGCCGTTTTTTAGGGACGCAAGATACGATTCTTTACAACTCCTGTTGGGATGCAAATGGTGGGTTGTTCGAAACCATCCTTGGTCCTGAGGATGCGATCATTTCAGATGAACTGAACCATGCTAGCATCATCGACGGAATTCGGCTTTGCAAAGCCCAGCGACATCGATATTTAAACAACAACATGGACGACCTCAAGGCCAAGCTTGAAGCCGCTCGCTCAGCACGTTTTCGTTTGATTGCAACGGATGGTATCTTTTCGATGGATGGCACCATTTCAAACCTGGCCGCCATTTGCGACTTGGCTGACCAGTTCGACGCCATGGTGATGGTCGACGACTCGCATGCGGTGGGATTCGTCGGACCTCGAGGCCGAGGCACACATGAATTATGCGGTGTCATGGATCGTGTGGACATCATGACGGGCACGTTAGGAAAGGCGTTGGGGGGAGCAAGTGGCGGTTACACGTCTGGTCACGCCGAGATGATTGATTTGCTTCGTCAACGGTCGAGAACGTATTTGTTCTCGAATACGATTGCGCCTCCGATTGTTGCGGGATCGATTCGAGCGATCGAGTTGCTGGAGGAATCGACCGAATTGCGAGACACGTTGGAATCCAACACACAGTTTTTTAGGGAGGAGATGGAGCGTTCGGGATTGAAC
>JAYVPE010000603.1:0-3598 GCA_043757575.1 Pirellula sp. | reverse complement strand
AGCGCAGTATTTCTAACCAGCAATCAGTCTGCCATTGACTCGCTATTAAAAAGCGATGTCGCCATGCACGTTCGACTGACGGTCACACGAAGAGGACGCGATTCCTATCCGAGCAGCCCGATGGGCGCCGTTGCACTTGCTCGGCAAGCATTTCTGGATGGACAGTGGCACAAGCAAGCTTGGCAAACCTACCATTCTCAAATTGGAATCGAAAAGCCGGAGGCCAATTCAGCACTCGATGCGTTGAGTCAGCACATGTCTGCGGGCAAGCCAGTGATGTTCGATGCACTGAACGAACAGTATGCTTTGCGAGCGGACTCCTTTGGTAAAGAGTTCGGACTAAACGTCATTCTCAAAGGCTCCGGCCAGGAATACCAATTGCTTGACAAGATTTCTAAACTCAATCGTACGATCGTCGTACCCGTAAACTTCCCTAAACCACCTAACGTTGCGACCGCCGAAGCGGCACTCGATACCGAGTTAGAGGAGTTGACTCACTGGGAACTTGCACCCGAGAATCCAGGGCGGCTGGTCAAGGCGGGTGTGAAGATCGTGTTGACGTCGAGCGGGCTAAGCGACCCAAGCGAACTGCTGCCGCAAATCCGCAAAGCCATCGCTCGAGGACTCGACAAGACCACGGCCCTTCACGCCATTACGACTTCGCCAGCCATACTGCTGGGTATCGATCACGAATGCGGCTCAATCAAACCAGGTGCATGGGCGAACTTGGTCGTGACCAATGGCGAACTTTGGGACGAAAAAACGAAGATAGAAGAAGTATGGGTTCGAGGCGAACGGCCACTCGCGGCTTACAAAGTCGAGACCAG
This sequence comes from Pirellula sp., assembly GCA_043757575.1. Lineage (GTDB taxonomy): Bacteria > Planctomycetota > Planctomycetia > Pirellulales > Pirellulaceae > JBKCUI01. The sequence continues at coordinate 2,771 of JAYVPE010000603.1, read as the reverse complement.
CATCGATGATAGATGGCAAGTTACCTTAAGTCCCGGTGCAGCCACTTTGGAAAGTCGACCAACGCAACTTTTCTTAACTCTTACCAATTCGACTAAAAAGATTTCCGGCAGTCTTGCATTGCTCGAAACGGCGAAGGGGGAGACTCCAAAGGTTCCGATCCCGAAGGAGCCAAATGCGACCGGGAAAGTGGAGCCAGATGCGACCGCGAAAGAGGAGCCAGATGCGACCGCGAAAGAGGAGCCAGATGCGGCAACGAAAGACGAGAACGTTGATAAGCCAATCGAAAGGGCCGAGCCAGTCGCGGAAACCAAGAAAAGCGATGACAAGAAAAAAGCCGAGCCAAAAGGGATCGCCAAACTCAAGAACCCGCGTTGGGAAGATCGAACATTGACGGCAACCTTTTCCGCAAGCTCGCTTGTCGAAAAACAATCTGGCGTCGCGTTTCTGACTCTCTCGCTTTTGCCGCAGTCGGTCGCTGGAACTAAAGAAACATTGGTTGGAACCATTCAATGGGGAGACGGTCAGCAACAGCTAATCTCCGCTATTCGCAAACCGATTGAAAAAGAAGAGAAACCAACTGATAAAAAAGAAGATAGTAAGGATATTTCGAATCAAAAGGAGGTTCCCAAGGACAAAGACAACAAAGACAACAAAGACGGTAAGAAGGACGAAAAGAAAGACGAAAAGAAAGACGACAAGAAGTCGCCCAAATCGATTCTGTCGACCGTCCAGTATCCGCCGGGCGCTCAAGGCCGAAATGGCTTACCAGAACAGATTGATTATGTCGTTTTCCGAAATGCGACGCTGTGGACCAGCGGCCCGGACGGGATTCTTAAAGACACCGACTTGCTCATTCACGGTGGATTGATTCATAAAATTGGTAAAGATCTTGCGGTGCCTGACAATACGACCGTGATCGATGCTTCGAAATGGCAACTTAGTCCAGGTCTCATTGACTGTCATTCGCACATGGCGACCGACGGCGGAATAAACGAATCATCGCAAGCCGTCACGGCAGAAGTACGAATCGGCGACTTCATCGATGCGGGGGACATCACTATCTATCGCCAATTGGCTGGCGGGCTCACTTCAGCCAATGTTCTGCATGGTTCAGCCAATCCAATCGGAGGGCAAAACCAAGTGATTAAACTTCGTTGGGGTGGGTCCTATGACGATTTGAAGTTTGAGGACGCGCCATCTGGAATTAAATTTGCCCTCGGTGAGAACGTAAAGCAGAGCAACTGGGAAGGGCCTAAAACCCGATATCCGCAAAGTCGAATGGGAGTGGAGCAATTGTTTCGCGATCGATTCAACTCGGCTAAAGAATACGACATTATTTGGAAAAGATGGAACAAAGAGCGAACCGGATTACCGCCACGACGCGACCTTGAACTCGATGCAATTGCGGAAGTACTTCGCGGTGAGCGTTGGATCCATTGCCATAGCTACCGGCAAGACGAGATCCTAGGCTTGCTGCGAGTTCTCGATGAATACAACATCAAGATCGGATCGCTCCAGCACATCCTCGAAGGATACAAAGTCGCAGACGCTATCGCCAGGCACGGCGGGACTGCGTCGACTTTTTCCGATTGGTGGGGGTTCAAGCTAGAGGTATATGACGCGATTCCGTTCAACGGTGCGTTGTTGCACAGCCAAGGTGTAAACGTCTCGTTCAATTCGGATGATGCGGAACTAGGCCGACACATGAACCACGAAGCGGCGAAAGCGATCAAGTATGGAGGAGTGGAACCAACGGAAGCACTGAAATTCGTCACACTCAACCCGGCAAAGCAGTTGCGGATCGACGCTCAAGTCGGGTCACTAGAAATCGGCAAGCATGCGGATATCGCCATATGGAATGGCTCGCCCCTCTCAACGCTAGCCCGCTGCGAGCAAACTTGGATCGATGGCCGGAAGTACTTTGACCGTCAACTGGATGCAGAAACGCGAAAGCGAGACTTTGCACTGCATCAGTCGCTAGTTCAAAAAATTTTAGATAGTGGCGAATCGGCGGGCGAAAAGAGTTCGCTTGCAGACGACCCCTCTCGAATGTGGCCGCACCATGACGAATTCTGCCATCATGGTCATCATGACGATGAAACAGACCAGTCGGAACACGACTAAGTTCGGAACACGACTAAGATTGTGGCGGATTGCTCTGCAATCGTAGCCCCAACATCTAACAACCCAAATCCAAAACTCCAAAATCAACGACCAACGCGAGGTCGTGCACAGTCGATTGTCAAGGCACCAACTCCTATGAAAACGTTCAACGCACTAACAACCTGGGTTCTGCTCGCCACCACTGGCCTATTAGCCTCGGACCAGATTCCTGGTGGCCCTCAAAAGCGCCCTATCATTCTTCGCAACGCTACTGTTCACACTGTTTCCGGTGAGACCGTCCAAAATGGTTGTGTCCTGTTCAAAGACGGAAAGATCACCGAGATCGGTGTTAGCCTTTCCTTTCCGGCGGATGCAGAAGCCATCGATGCCAAAGGCCAACATGTCTACCCAGGTTTGATGGAATCGTATTCCAATATCGGACTCATCGAAATCGATTCGATCCGCGCCTCCAACGATACAACAGAGATTGGAAGCCTCAATCCAAATGTCCGAGCGGCTGTAGCGTTCAATCCAGACAGCGAAGCCATCCCGGTCGCGCGTGCCAATGGCGTACTCACAGCAGTCGCAGCCCCCACTGGAGGACTTATTTCGGGACGAGCTGCCGTGATGGCGCTCGATGGGTGGACTTGGGAGGGAATGACACTCT
>JAYVPE010000602.1:0-3599 GCA_043757575.1 Pirellula sp. | reverse complement strand
CTGCGTACTTAATCCAACTAACCAGTCCATCGCGGACCAAGGATTCAATCATAGCAGGTGCGAGCCATCGGTCATGCTTGATATACAACACGATCGGTTTGCCATACTGTTCCACGAAATGACGAACTCCGGTCGCTATCCCCGCTTCGTCCGCAATCTCTTTCTGCGGTAAAATCATGACCGTGGGGAAATGATAATCCTTCAATATCTGCGCTTGGTCCATCATGATCCCATAGGTCGGACCAACCGATGGCACAATCCATGTGTTCGGTGCCGCAGCATCCGCGAGGATTGAAAGTGCATCCGCATACTCCGTAAGTCGCATGTGATAGAACACTGCGTTGCCGCCGTAAAGTAATGTCGAAACACCACCGGCCTCAATGGCCCGAATCATTTTGGTGTTCTCAACAACTGAGATCTTACGATTCGAATCGCGGGCAAGGGGCGGAACCGCAATCACACTGTTTGCGATCAAGTCGGGAGTTATAGCAGTAGTCCACATTAGAAAATATCCGGCTCACGGTTCGAAGAATGGCCATGGAGAAAGTCAAAATCGCAGCCCTCGTGCGCTTGTGTCACGTGGCTAGCAAAAATACGATGATACCCGCGTGTCCAAGTCGTGGTAGGAGGCACCCATTTTTCCCGCCGCATGATCATGGTCGCTTCATCGACCAAAAGCATCAGACTCCTTTTTGCGACGTCCAATTCGATCAAGTCGCCGTTTTGAACGAACGCTAAAGGTCCGCCAACATGCGATTCTGGGGAAATATGAAGCACACACGTGCCGTAGCTAGTACCGCTCATCCTTGCGTCCGAAATTCGAACCATATCTCGGACTCCTTGTTTGAGCAGTTTTTCAGGTATCGGTAGCATTCCCCATTCCGGAAATCCCGGTGCACCGATGGGACCAGCGCTTCGCAGCACGATTACAGTGTCTGCTGTGACCGCGAGATCCGGATCATTGATCGACCTCTTTAAATCGGCATAGTGATCGAATACCAACGCTGGGCCCACGTGTTTTTGCAAACGTTGCTCCGCCGCAACCGTCTTGATCACGCAACCATAGGGCGCCAAATTGCCGCGCAGGACACAAGTACCGCCCGTTGGCCACAATGGATTGTCACGCGTTCGAATGACCGAATCGTCAATCACTTGGGCTGCTTGAATCTGCTCGCCTAATGTCATCCCATTGACGGTCTTCGTTTCCAGTTGCAACAGGTCTCGCATTCTAGAAAGCAAACCCGGCAACCCTCCAGCGTCGTAAAAATCCTCCATCAAGTATTTGCCGCTAGGACGAATATCTGCGAGCACTGGCACCTTTTTCGACATGGCATCATAGTCGTCGAGAGTCAGCTTGATGTCTGCTCGACCGGCCATCGCGATCATATGCACAATCGCGTTGGTCGAACCACTGATAGACAATTGCGTTGCCATCGCGTTTTCGAAACTGGCACGCGTCAACAAACTTCGTGGTGTCATATTCTCCCATGCGAGTTCAACTGCCCGTCTTCCTGTTGCAACGGCCAGCCGGCTATGTTCGGCTACCACCGCAGGAACGCAGGCCGCATTTGGCAAAGTCAGCCCGAGTGATTCTGCGATACAAGCCATCGTCGACGCGGTTCCCATCGTCATACAAGTACCCGCCGATCGCGCTATGCAATTTTCGACAGCTTTCCAATCGCTATCGCACAGATTTCCAGCACACCGTTCAGCCCAGAACTTCCAAGCGTCGGTCCCGCTACCAAGCGTTTGATCTTTCCACCGAGCCTTGAGCATGGGACCTGCAGGAAAGAATATCGAAGGAATATCTGCCGAGATAGCTCCCATGATGAGCGCGGGAACTGTCTTGTCGCAACCACCCATGAGTACAGCCGAATCGATGGGATGGCACCTCAGCACTTCCTCTGTTTCCATTGCCAACAGATTCCGATAGAGCATGGTCGTCGGCTTCATCAACATCTCGCCCAGACTCATCACTGGAACTTCGACCGGAAAACCTCCCGCCTGCAAGACGCCTCGCTTGACCTCGTCGACTCGCTGCTTGAAATGAGAATGACAAGTATTGAGATCGCTCCAAGTATTGAGCAAGGCTACGATCGGCTTGCCTTGGTAGTCAGTGTCGTCAATCCCCATTCCTTTGAGACGTGAACGATGGCCAAAACTGCGTAGGTCGTCCGGACCAAACCAGCGATTAGAACGCAGCTTGCTTGGATCTCTCGTTCCAACCACCTTGTTTGGTTCACTCATTAAGGGCGACTACTGCGATTTCCAAAGTACCTGTAACGACTTGATTTTAGGGCTAGTGTAACAAAAACAATGACTATGGAATAGAGTTTATTTACTCTCGGCGAATCTCCAAGTGCTTTCGCCATTGTTCGTTGTCCATTGCAGGATAGTCTGTTCGGAAATGAACGCCACGAGATTCCGTCCTTGCCAAGGCGGCGGTGGCCATCTGAAGACTGACGGTCAAAATATTCTGCAATTCCCATCCGTCGACGCTCGCTAAGTCCTGGGCCAATACATAACGACAATACTGCTGTATCGCGTTCACCGCTTCGGAAAGACGATCCTCGCGACGTTGTACCCCAACATTCCTCCACATCAATGCACGGACCGCATTGCGAATGTCGGTCAAATCGATCGGTTGGCTTGACTCCTCCTTGGCCGGACTCGAAACAGGTAAAACTCGGAGCTCGCTCTCGTAGTTACAGAGTGCGGCTTGCGACGCGTTTCTGCCAGCAATAGCGCCATAAACAAGTCCTTCGAGCAGGCTGTTCGAAGCCAATCGATTCGCGCCATGCAACCCAGTACTCGTTACTTCGCCTGCAGCCCAAAGTCCGGGCAGTGTCGTTTGGGCATTGCCATCTACCTCGCAGCCGCCAATCATGTAGTGTGCACCAGGGCGGACCGGGATCGCGTCCTTGGCGATATCTAGTCCGAAGCCCGCACAAACCTTGGCAATACTTGGAAACCGCGCCCGTACATGTTTGGCATCCAAATGCTTCATCGTTAAATACACGCACGGTGATCGCGTTTTTTCCATTTGATTAACGATGGCTTTACTTACCACATCTCTCGGTGCTAACTCCAAACGCGAATCGTAGTCACCCATGAACCTGTGGCCAGTAGCGTCGATCAAATAAGCACCATCGCCTCGTACTGCTTCAGTAATCAACGTTCGTGAACTACCTGCGATATATAAAACGGTTGGATGGAACTGCATGAATTCCATATCCCGCATCACGGCACCTGCTCGGAATGCCATCGCGTGGCCATCTCCGGTCGCGACGCGTGGGTTGGTCGACTCGCGAAATACCTGGCCGCATCCACCGGTGCACAAAATGGTTTCTTTAGCCCAAATTAAATGCGGTTTCCCGCCTCGTACCGACGCTACTGCACCGCGACAACGTCCCTCATTCGTCAAAAGGTCAATAGTAAAAGTTTCTTCGCAAATCTCGGTGTGCGGGCGCTCTCGTGTATGCGCAATCATCGCTCTCATGATCTCCTTGCCCGTCGCGTCCCCCAATGCATGAATGATGCGTTGATGCGAATGGCCACCCTCGCGCCCAAGAACAAGCTGACCTTCGTGCTGGTCAAAT
>JAYVPE010000601.1:0-3604 GCA_043757575.1 Pirellula sp. | reverse complement strand
GCAGAGGACGTTTTGCAAGAAGTGGCGCTTGCCACCCTTCGTCAAACGTCTAAACCGACCGACCCAACCAAGGTCGCTCCCTGGCTGTATCGCATCGCACTGCGGAAAGTAATTAATCACCACCGATCAACCGGCCGCAGACGGAAGCTGAGCGATGGCTTTCGGATCGGTATTCAGTGTATTCAAGTGGATGACGGTGACGATAAAGCTGAAGCCGAACCGGGGCTCGAAGTAAAAACCGTTTTTGACGACTCACCTGCAAAGAAAGCTGGTATCGAAAAAGGAGATATTTTGGTCAGCGTCAACGGTATCAAAATTAGCAAAATCGTCGATTTAACGAATGCCTTGCAGGAAGCTGGGAAAAACGAAAAAGAGGTCGCGATCGAAGTCAAGCGAGATAAAAAAAATGTCAGTGTTACGGTCAAGCCGACGAAGATGAAGGCGTCAGACATTGAACTTGAGAACATCCAATTAAGCCTACCGACAGGCGGTTTTGCTTTTAGTGCTGACAACGTGAAATTGTTTCATGATCTTTTGCAAATGGAGGGCCCAGGACACCCAAACGGCACCCATGTTTTGAAATTACAAAGTAACTCAGTCGAATTAAAGAAAGATATCGACGAGCTGAAATCGGAGCTAGCTGACTTGAAGAAAATGATCAAGGAGTTGGTCGACAAGAAGTAGTACGTAGTGGACCCATCGACGCAAGGACGTCGATATGGCGGTGTGACGTCCAACTGGTCGCTAGATTCCACGTCGCACCCTTTTACCGACGACGGCGGTTGTAATGGTTGCAATCGCGGAGCGATCGGCAACAAAAAAAAACGGTGCCCAATCGGCTTGTTGATTTAATTAGCCGCAACGCGTTAGCGTCGGTTCGCTCACCAACAACCGGTGCTAACGCCCATCGGCTAATTACTATTTTTGTAAATCACATTAAATCAACAAGCCCCAATGGGTTGGGCACCGGTCTAACTATTTCAATTGTTATCTAGGCAACCTGTTTGAGAAACCCTTCCAGCATTTTGGCTCTTACTGGATTTTGAAGCTTGGCAACTGCCTTGGCTTCAATTTGTCGCACGCGTTCCCTGGTCACTTTGAAAATGCGCCCTACTTCCTCGAGGGTATACGAAAAGCCGTCGGTCAAACCGTAGCGAAGGCGAATGATTTCTCGTTCGCGGTATGTCAACGTTTGCAACAGCGAATCGATCCGGTCGCGGAGGACGCCGTTGCTGGCGTTGCGGATAGGGCTGTCACTCGACGGATCCTCGATAAATTCTCCAAACGCATTATCCTCGCCTTCGCCGACGGGTCGGTCCAAGCTGATGGGACTGCGACCGATATCCAACACGCGTTGCACTTCCTCGATCGTCATTTCGGCGACTTCGGCGATTTCGTAGGTACTCGGCTCTCGCTTAAAGTCTTGCGTCAATCGCTTCTGAATATTCCGAAGCTTACTCAGCACGTCGATCATGTGCACAGGTATGCGAATCGTCCTTGCTTGGTCTGCGATTGCTCGTGTAATTGCTTGACGAATCCACCACGTAGCGTAAGTGGAAAATTTGAATCCGCGACGGTATTCGTATTTATCAACGGCTCGCATCAAGCCGGTGTTGCCTTCTTGAATAAGGTCTAAAAAACTCAAGCCACGGTTGCGGTACTTTTTGGCAATGGAAACAACGAGGCGCAAATTGCCGCTCGAAAGTTGGCGTTTGACCGCTTCGTATTCTTTGAAATTCTTCTTAAACTCTTCCACGCGACCTTGCAAGGATCGAGGACTTTCCTGAGTGGTCATGATCAAGTGTCGTAGTTCGGAAACGCATCGGCTGAGTTCTGAAGCCGAACCCGTGCTCTCGCGAAGATAGGCGATGCGGCTCTGCAGATAGTCCATGCGTTGCGAAAACTGCTCTAGTTGCTTCATCAATGGGATGACTCGTCGAGAGCGAAGTGAAAGCTCCTCAACCAACACCAACGCTTTGAGACGACGTCGCTGGTAGTTTTGGCGGGTTTGTGCCTTTTCATTCTCGGAAGTGCTCTTGCGAACGACGCGCTGAAACTCGCGATGATTTTCTTCGATCAGTGCATCGAGTGTTTTCAAGTTGTGCGGCATGCGTGCACTGACTTGTTCTTTCGTCAGTCGCTCGGTCAACGACACCTTGATCGTTCGATCGAAAGGCAGAATACCAGCGGCGACTTTGCGCAAAATTTCAACGGTTTGGCGCAGTGCGAAATCGTTTCCGAGAACTGCACGGCGGAATTTACGGCGTGTAATTTCGATTTTTTTAGCCAAAGAGATTTCTTGCTCGCGGGTGAGCAATGGGATCTCGCACATTTGGCTTAAATACAATCGAATCGGGTCATTCGTAAGCTTAGGCATTTCGGTCGGAGCCGTAGAAATGGACTCCTCAGCGTTGAAAATCCTGAGGCCGTTTCTCGCGTCGATCTCAACGTCCGTTTCGTCAACGATATTCACTCCAGCCCGTTCTAAAGCGACCAAAAGGTGGTCTAGCTTTTCCGCTGTGTTGGCTTCGTCTGGCAAATACACATTGACTTGATCGTAGGTTAGATAGCCTTGCTGGCGACCGATCAAAACCAATTGTTCCATATCATTCGATTGCGTTTCCACGAGTTCAACTCCTTTTGACAGTGGTACTCTGTTGTTACTGACCGTTCATCCGATGAACAGTCGCTTGGGTCAACAACATGAATGCTTTTGTAGTCGATAGTGTCTCGACGTTGTCATCCTGTTTAACCCTCATAGCGGAGGGTATCTGAAAGGTTGTGGTCCAATCCAGTGCCCGCGGCTGTGCCGATTAAACATTTATCCTTTAGGGGGAAACAGTCCGTGTCGTACGCGAGCTTGCTGAACGAAGTCGTGCAACAAGTTCAAGGACATTTCCTCATCCAATTGTTTTGTTTCGAGCGATTGAATTTGCGAACGCCTCTGAGCTTTGTCGTCTTGACCACTCAATCGTTCACAAAGGGAATGCAATCGTTCGTCTGCTGTCATCATCGATAACGGAGTCTTGCGTACCGCGTGTTCTTCGATACTTACCAGTACGCTTTTCAGGCACGCATCCTCCGTCGCCGACATCACACTATCAAAGTCTAACGCATGTCCCTCAAGTTCCAAGTCCAAAACCAATTGAAAAAGTTTTTTTGCGGTAACGGAACTTAAATTGGCAACAGGGAAGCGTTCGATAGCCATCGGTGCTAGCTCTGGATGCGTAACCATGATTTCGAATAGCTCGCATTCCGTCGTTGTCATTTCGCCGTATTTGTACGCTACTAGCACCGGCCCAACGTTTTGTTCGAACTGACGAGACGGCTCGGAGATACCCAAGCCCTTGTTTCCCGAAACGTCGGCTTCAGGGACCATTTGTGTGCGGCGAAGCTCATGGCGTTGCTTTTCGCGTTGGGATCGCTGCTTGCGAATGGATTCGAGCCGCAAGCGAATTTCGGGTTGTTCGATACCAAACTGACGAGCCAATCTTGCGATGAGTTGGTCTTGCCGCAACCGCATGGCCTCGTTCGAGAGAAGCGAACTGTGCGAAACTCGCGACATGGTAGCTAGCACATCTTCCAATGCTGTATTGGCTCGATG
>JAYVPE010000600.1:0-3605 GCA_043757575.1 Pirellula sp. | reverse complement strand
AAGAACCGGACCGCACTCGACTCGCAATAGATCGAACAGCTCGATCTCACGCAGAACATTGTGTTCAATCAGGACTCGCCCCAGCGGCTTGCGTTGGCTGAGAATCTCATTGCGAGGTTCATCAGCCAAATACTTCATGTAGAGCCGGACAATGCCATATTGAATGACTCGCTGCGACGCATGCGTCTTTAGAAGTATTTCTCGTCGATAGTGTCCGTCGACAACATCCGATCGAAGCACTTCTACATCGACGCTTTCCGAATGATGGGCTTCTACCGTTACCGTCATGTGATTGGAATGATCGAGCAGTTTGCGGTACACGCTCGGAACGGCTTGGCTCTCGACTTGTTCAAATCGACCGAGCAAGCTCGATTCTCGATAATAGATGCTTATTAGCTCACTAGCTGATATGCACTTAACAAAGCATTGCGAGAGCTGAGAATCGTCGGACGGGGTTTGCATTCGATGGTTCTATTATGAATGGGCGGCTTCAGCGGATGCACCCACAAGTGCTGTAGGCGTTTTCATTGCGATGCTGTGCGTGACCACCACCGGTTCGTGTGAGTGCATTCCCTTGATATCCGCCTCGCTCAAAACTGTATCGATCATGTAGTGGAACAATCGCTTTAAAGGCTCCGGCTCAATCGCCATCGCGATTTCGACAGCTCGCTCGCGGTGCCTATCGATCAACTTTTCTGCTTGTTCGAAAACGCGGGCCTTTGTGAACAACTCTCGCGCTACCGCCACTCTCGTAGAATCCGTGAGGCCTGATTCCATCGTCATGACTGTCAGAAGTCGATTTGCATCCTCAGGCGGTAGGGATTGCAGTGCCAATGCGAGTAACACAGTCGGCCTGCCTCCTAGAATATCGCCTGCGGCAGACAATTTGTTGTGATCATCTCCATGCCAATCCTGCAGATCGTTGATTATTTGGAAGGCGACTCCAATGTTTCTTGCAAACTGTTTAATCGGTTCCGCATAAGCGGCAGCGTCACCTGCAAGTCTTACTCCTGTGTAAATCGCTGCTTCAAAGGCCGGGGACGTTTTCAATGCATAAATTTTCAGTGCATCGAGAGGCGTTAATCTTTTGTTCGTACCGTCGCGCCAAAGCAATTCGGCCCCCTGACCCTCGGCCAAACGCATGTGTGCTGATGACAGGCAATTGAGGATTTCTGCGGCAGCCGACGCGCCGATGGATTCGATCTCTCGACCGATCAAGCGGTACCCCATTCCGATCATGTAGTCCCCAACGTTGATCGCTGTAGACAGACCAAACTGATGGTGCATTGCAGGAACACCGTAGCGGAACGCATCTCCATCCTCAATATCATCGTGAACAAGCGAAGCCTTGTGGAAACACTCGATGCTAAGTGCCGCGCTTTGTACACCTCGCGAAAAGCTCGCTACGACTTTGTCCCCCCCAGGACCCGTCGCTTTTCCACCCGACATGGCATCAAACGCGGCTAACGTAATGAAGGGTCTCGAATACTTGCCACCTCTTGCCAGGAAGTTCGTAGCCAATGCCTCTGTTGAAGCGATCGGGTCGAGTTCCTCTAGCGGATTTTCAGACTCGATGTTGATTTGAGTCTGGCTTCGCTGCCGACCCACGATTGCATCAAGCTGAGGCTGGGAAAACAAATCGCTCGCACCACGCATCAAGTGGACGTACGATCGAGTCTTTTGTTCAACGACTGGTTTCTGGACCATAATCATGTCCCGAACCCAGGCTTCGTCGACGCTCGTGTTTCGGCAATCGCTCGATAGCAACGGAACAGCCATGCATGGGATGCCCGCCAGTAAAATCTTGTCGATGGCTTTTTCCAACACGTTCAAGCATGCTACGCCAACGATGGAATCAACGTATCCGCTCACGATGATTTTCAGTACGACAGGAGAGCCCTCAGCCACGAGTACTTTGTAACCCATCTCTTCGGCTTTGGTTCGGAAGTCTGCAATACTACATGCTCCGCACTTTTTGCAGTCCATACCGAATTCATCGTAATCGGCAGGGCATCCCTCAGCGTGTTTCAAGCAGTGTGGAAGCAGGAAGAGACGCCGGCTGGGAGGCGTGGCTGCAACCGCGTCCCGAAAAAACTCGGTACTGATCATCACCATGATCCAACCCACGTAGCCTTCGGACAAGCCAGCCTCCTCCAGAGTTCGACGTGAAATGACCTCAAGCTCATCTTTGGTGGGGGGCATTTCTTTGTTCATTCGTGCCGCTACGTCTCGGCATCTGTCTCGCAACTGTTCTCGCAAAAGAGGCGTTTCTGGAACAAGTTTCAAGTGACTGGTTTTACGTCGTGTCTTTTTTTCCGATTTCTCGGGTGCGTTGAGTGTTTGGGTGGCTTGCATCGAAGCAGGTGGGGTTAACGTTGACAAAACTCAAGTCCTTTGTTCAGGGCACCCAGTGAAAACACCAGTGGATACATTTTTTCGTGATACCAAAGCCGAGCGAAATAAAATCCGATCGGCTGACTGACGAGGTGGTGCTCTTGCTGGATGCCATCGCACAACCAATTCACCCCTCGCATTATAGAGTCGGCACAGCCATTTGTGCCACCGCCGGAAAGGATTCCTTCCAATGCAACACTCGTTTCCTCTATTGTACTTGAGGCAGAACCAAAAAGTCGATCCGAACCAGGATAGTGGCTGTTATTGCCACCTCCCCAGCCCCCATCGGTATTTTGACTCGCCAATAAAAAAGCTAAGCCACGTTGAAACGCAGGGTCGGCCGTTCGTTCGCATTGGCTATAACACAATAAAACACGTCCGGTTCCGTAAATTGGATTATCTTCTTCCGCCCGGTCTTGGTTTCCGAACCAGAGTGGAAGCCAACTGCCGTCAGGCTTTTGATGCTTTTCCAAATATCCCCAGCCTCGACCTATCGCTCGATCCAACCCCTTGAAACCTTGGTCCGGTTTAAAGATGTTTTTCCAGCTTGATAATGCACGGATCGCGTGAGCCGTTAAATCACATCCGCTTCGATCAAATGGCAGGGTACCCCAGCCGCGACAGAAAGTTGGCCAGCCGCCATCGCGATTTTGCAACCGAATCAACCAACGGCAACCCGCTTGTGCTGCTTTAAAAACCCTCTCGCGTCGGCTGTCGTCTAAAATAGTTGGCTGTTGGCCAATTTCCAAACGGGTTTGCGAATCTATCAAAAACCATTTTTGCAAGGCGATCAAGGCAGCCGGCGTGTCGTCGGAATCGGGCACCGCGCCACTTAAATTCGTCCAGCCCCATCCGCCCGGTTCAGCACCTGTAAAAGGATGACGTTTGACATGTTGGCATGACAATAACCAATCGATCGTCCGATCCCAATCCAATTGTCCCGCATCGCGCAGCGTACTATTGGACGCATTATAAAAGTGGACGGCAGCCAGCGACGTGACCCAGGTCGCCAGATTGGTGTCAATTGGCCAACTGCCATCTTTCAAAACGGAATCGACAATGAACTTCCGAGACTCGACCGCCACTCTAGATGCCGCCAAACCAATCGATGCTAAACTCATCAACACGAAACTGGTTAGCGGCACCGCTTCAAGATACCCACCGCTGGTCGGCTGCATTCGAGTCAGCACTTTCAGTGACGGCCCTCGCGC
>JAYVPE010000599.1:0-3608 GCA_043757575.1 Pirellula sp. | reverse complement strand
CCAGTCACCGACCGGAACCCGGACTCGTCGCCGATGGCCCGCCCCACCGCGTCGGCCCCGAGCCACGCCAGGTAACCGGCCAACATGGTGTACGCGGTCGCCGTGTTCACCCGCCAGAACAGGGACCGCCTGCTACCCGCCGTCGCCATGAGAACGCCCTCCGCCGCCGAACGACTAAGCTCAGCCGCGGCGGGGGCCGAGTGAGCTACGAACCGGGGAAAGCCGTCGTGCCCCCGCCGTCTGCTGCAGCGCCTGGTTCCCCGCCGTGCAGGGGAGGCGTTCGCTTCTACCGCCGCATTGTAAACCGAATCGGCAGCGGCGACTTGGCCCAAATACACCTGGTAGGCCGGGTTGACATCGCTCGTGAATGCACTGCGGGCCGTCGGTGGCTACTTCTCGTTGTGTTTCAACCAACTGATCGCGTTGGCTTTCACTTCCTCGCACGGGTCGTCGGTTGCGGTTTTCAGGATTTCAGTCGCGAATTTATCGCCCAACGCTCCGAGGCAGTGTGCCGCCTCCCTGCGAATCAGGTCGTGATCTTTGTCTTTCAAACATTTGCGCAACAATTCGTGCTCATTCTCGATCGCCTCCTGCCCCGATTTGTGCAGTTCCGCAAGGAGATACAACGACCACATCTTGCTGCCCGGAGTACCGTTCTGCAATCGCTTCCCAATCTCGGAAAGGACGAAATCGCGTTCCTTCAATCCATAGAAATAATGCGAATCGCTCGAATATCCGCCAAAACCATCCCCGCATCCGAATGAATCCAGCAACGGTCCAACAAAGTCTGGATCGTCCAGAAAATAAATGTGTATCGTTCCGGTAATGTCGAACCGTTCGTCGAGTTGTTCCTGTGTAACATTCGCGTCATCGGGCATCGGTGAAATGATCGTCAAACGTTTTATGAGTTTGATTTTCAGCGTCTGTCGTTCTGCATCTGTCATAGAATTTCTCCAATTGTAACTGTCTCAGGAATAATTCGTTATTTGATTAGAAACACCATGAGAGATATAATTTAGTCTTTGATGCCATGTAGCTTTTTTAACTCTTCAATCCCCTTTTTGATGTCCGCAATGACTTCCTGAGTGAGTTCTTTCTTTATCTCGTCAACGATTGCTTTGATTTCTGCAGGTGTTTTCTTCGGATATTTGGCTTTAACGGCTTTTTCAACATCTGCAATCGAATCTTCGAGGTCTTTGATTTCCTGCTTCACTTTTTTCGGCAGTTCTTCTTTCTGTTTTTCCGGTTTGATCGCAACGACAGGGCGATTGGTGCTTGGTTGAATCCTGTGAAGTGCTTTTGGGAGTGCGATACTCAGCCCATCGGCATTAGTAGTGAACCCCCATGCCGCTTGCGGAATATGATGCCGTTCGAGTCCCGCTTTCTCAGCATCTTTCTTGTCGAGTTCGCTCTTTTTCCCGACCTCGCCCGGCTTGAGCAGCTCTTTCTCTTTCTTAGGAGCCTTATCGTCCGCCATCGCCTCCTGGCATCATCGAACACTGCACCGCAGCCAGTCGCGCGCCGAGCATTTGGCCGTTGCTGTCGTTGACGTAGGTGGCCCATGCGTTGGCTTCTGCGCCGATGGCGGTGGCGTTCGACCTGCTGATAGTATTCGTAAGCGCGGCGGAGGCGTTCGCTTCTTT
Organism: Pirellula sp.; assembly: GCA_043757575.1. Classification (GTDB taxonomy): domain Bacteria; phylum Planctomycetota; class Planctomycetia; order Pirellulales; family Pirellulaceae; genus JBKCUI01. The sequence goes on along the minus strand of JAYVPE010000599.1, from coordinate 1,965 downwards.
GGAATTCCACAATGTTAATGCGGCGTCGTAGGCGCTCGAATAGATTGTGTATGCATCATCGTTGGTCTTTTTCCATGCCTCATCGGCGGCCTTCACGTCCGCGTTATACTTGCTGACTGCGTTCGCTTCTTCGAGATTCCAGTCATCGACTGCGGCATCGCTTGCGATCTTCCACTCGGCACGGGCTACGGCTTCGCTGGCATTCCAGCGGTTTGTGGCGGCGGTTTCTGCGTTGTTCCACGCCGATGTTGCGTTGCCGGAATCGCTTTCCCACTTCGATTCGGCGGCGGTCATGTCGCCGCTGTACTTCGACCAGGCTGCGGATTCTGTTGCATTCCACTTCGATACTGCATTGCCAACAGCTGCGTTAAACTTGTCGACGGCGTCCGCGTCGTCGGCGTTCCACTGAGTGGTGGCGGCACTCGCATCGGCGTTGAAAGCATCGACTGCAACTTGATTGTCGTCGTTCCAGACATCGACCGCATTAGATTATTAAACCACATGCGGACATGAATCAATGTATGTCACAATATCCCGTACGGTAACAATAATAATTGGACAACTTTCGTCTTTTGGCGGAATTCTTTTGCAAAGCTCCAGCAGCTCAATCATTGTAAATTCTACGTCTTCGTCGATGATACCGTATATTGTCGCAATTCTGTCATCCGCCCTCACAGGAAAGCATGTAACCATACCTGAATTCCATGCCTGAAAATAGTCGTATATTACCACTAAAATTTGCTTATTAATGTTGCTGCGATCAAAACACTCAATGAAATCATCAAATCCCTCTCCCTTCCGATCGAGAGCAATCCTACGGATTCGGATCGTGTTTATGACAAACAAAACGCCGGCTGCAAGTAACACGGCAGCGAAGCAATAAATCCATATTAGCATTGCAGCACCACAACTTGATCTAAAAATAATCTACAAAATACTCGAACTCACCGCAAAGAAATTTGTCTGACGTTCACTCCTTCAGAATTATCATCAATGCCAACCAGCAATGCTCATCATTTTTTGTCGGCAGGTAGAACACGGAAGAATCCTCTTTCACCAGATTCGCCGGCCAACCGCCCAAACGCTCCCGTTGGTTCGCCGGAAACAACGTCGTAAATTAACAGCCCCCACCCAACTAAGGGAACCCATCTTCCCCCAATGGCTCCAACAGACTTCGACAAACCGAAAGGTTTAACATTGGTAGGAGCAGGTAGGGAAAAGGGAAGTCTCCCGGGTAGCAACTTTCTAGCAGCTGAAGATGCGATTGAGGTGCCTGGAGAGCTACCTGGTGTTACAAACCGTTTTGATTCGGGAATAGGTTGCCCTAAACCAATCAATATCAAGGCCGTCGTCGGGGTGACAGCAAATGGCCGCCCTTCTGGAGTAGCGTTGGGATTATCTGGGTTGAATGGCCTTCCATCGGTGCATCGTGGATAAACACGGCCTGCTCGTGGATCGCGGTTTGATGCTACTTCTGCTACTTTTGGAAGTTTTTCATCTTTCGGCTTATCATCCGTTTGCAGTTGCGATCGAATTGTTGAAGAGTGTATTGGCGTCGAATACAGAGGATTGATATTCGTTCTTTGCATCGCTTGCCGAAGTATTGTATGCCGTATCGGCCGCCGCTCGATCGCGTGTGTAGTTTGCATCCGCTACAGCCATATCGGTGTGATAGCCCGCATCGGCTTGGGTCAGACTGTTTGCATAAGCCGCGTCCGCCGTCGCCATGTCGGATGTATACTTGACATCCGCAAGCGCCATCTTGATGTCGAAATCGAGTTGTGCAGATTGCAACGAATTCGCGCGAGTCGTATCGGCCAGGGCCAATTTCGAATGATAACTGGCACTTTCCGATTGCACCTTAATGTTGAAGGCATCGGTCGCATCGGACATGGTCGAACTGTAATTCGATTGGGCTTCGCTGGCACGCATCATCGCGGCGGCGTTTGAATTATTCACGGCTGC
>JAYVPE010000598.1:0-13544 GCA_043757575.1 Pirellula sp. | reverse complement strand
CCACCGATTTGACGTTCGTCGGCGGGGCAGACGACGATGTGTTTACCAATGCACCTGATGCGACGATCACAGGACTGAACTTCGGCGGAGATGATCGTGTTGGTGGTACCGGGGCAGACTCTTTCAGAAACTTCGGCAGCGCAACCGCCGTGAAATTCCTAGGCGGGGCTGACGATGATGTGTTCACCAATGCGCCAGGTGCGACGATTAACGGATTAAATTTCGGCGGGGATGATGGCGCGGACAGTCTCACCAATTATGGAATCCTGGCTGGCGATCTCGTGTTCACCGGAGGAGCAGATGACGACGTGTTCACCAATGCGCCTGGTGCAATTGTCGGCGGACTAAGTTTCAGCGGTGACGATGGAGCCGATACACTGCTTAATTATGGCACTGCGACGAGCTTGGTATTCAATGGCGACGATGGGGCCGACGTTTTTGTCAACAGCGGGTTAGGCACAATTGGCGATCTCACATTTAGCGGCGGAGCTGATGACGATGTATTCCAAAATAATGGCTCCGTGGCGTCGATAGTTTTCAAAGGCGATAATGGCAAGGATAGACTGCTTAACTACGGCAATTTTAGCAATTTGCTGTTCACCGGCGGAGCCGACGACGATCTGTTCGCCAACTTTGGCGAATCAGTCGGTGCGATCAGTTTCCAAGGCGACATGGATCCTGGAAAGCCGGGTTATGATCCGACGGTTGGTGGAAACGATACTTTGATCGTTCGAGGATCAGGTGATGGCAACGCGTTGACGCAAGTTAAATTCAATGGCGGGACAGGCAAGGACACCTTTTTGAATAGTGCTCGCGGTTTTAGTTCTCTCAACTTCATTGGCGGCGCCGACGACGACGTTTTTGTAAATACGGCCGCAAACATTAGCGGGATCAATTTCAGCGGCGATGATGGCGCCGACACACTGGTTAATACCGGCACCGGGCTGAGTGGAATCGTGTTCAATGGTGGCGCCGACGATGACGTTTTCATCAATAGCGGCCCGGTGCTCGCAAACATTACCTTCAATGGTGGTGCCGATAACGACCGATTCTGGAATAAAGCCAGCGCCGTAATTTCTAGCCACTTGGTATTTAATGGTGATGACGGAGCCGATTTATTCATCAATGATGCAGCCTCGGTTGGTGATATGACATTCACGGGCGGCGCGGACGATGATCGCTTTCAAAACAACGGCGTAAATGTTGGAAGTATCATCGTTGATGGAGGCACGGGTGCGGATGTCGTTATTAATACTGGCTCTCAATTGGCCAGCTTGAAGTTTGGAGGTGGCAGTGGCAAAGACATGTTGCTCAACCGCGGATACGACGCTGGTCGTATTGAAATGACAGGCGACGACGGAGCCGATGTTTTCGTCAATGATGGAGTTGCTGCAGCCACACTGGTCTTCAGTGGCGGCGCTGATGACGACGTGTTTGCCAATAATGGAGAAGCCACAAGTTTGACGTTCACGGGCGGCGCGGACGATGACGTGTTTCAAAATAATGGGACGGTCGAATCCATCAACTTCGGCGGCGACGATGGCAACGACCTCTTTCAAAACAACGGTCCAGCCGTATCCCTGGTGTTCACTGGTGGCGCGGACGACGATGTCTTTATTAACAACGGTGCCGGTGTTCTATCGATCAACTTCGGCGGAGATGATGGGGCAGATACGTTCATCAATAACGGCGATGGGCTTGCCAGCTTGGTCTTTGCAGGTGGCGCGGATGGCGATTACTTGAGACTGCAAGGCAAAGGGATCGGCAACGTCGATTATCAGGGCGGCGATGGGAATGATACGTTTGAATACAACGGCGTCGCCGCTGCAGGATCAACGATAACCTACAACGGTGGCGATGGTAACGATTTCTTGTCTTGGCTAGGCTCCGGTTCATCGGCAACCTTTAATGGGGGATATGGCGATGATCTGGCATACATCGTCGGTAGTGGCAACCTAACACTCAACGGCGACCAGGGTGACGATACCTACTCGATCGTCGGCAGTCCGCTGGCGACGGTGAACGTAGGTGAGTTGTATTCAGGTACGAATGATACCTCGGTTGACATGCTCGACTTTTCTTCGTTCTCCGGTGGCCCAATCAACGTCGATCTTCGCAGTACACTGCCGCAATCACAGGGGAACGCGTTGCCGGGCGAGAGCGCACCGAGGTTTACGCTACGGTTGAAGGATGGACTCGGCGTCGAAGCAATTGTGGGAACTGCCTGGGCGGACACCCTCCAAGGCAATGCACGCGATAACATTTTGCTGGGTGCTCAGTACCTCAAGGACTCGACCGCAATGGAGGTTTCGCTAGGTACTGCCCCGCTTGCGGCTCGTCGCAATCAAGTACAATGGGTGTTCTTAGATTTCGATTCTCGGACCGATACCGGTGAGCACGTTTACTCTCAGGAAGAGCGCGATGCCATTCTAAATCGCGTTCAATCCAGTTACAGCGGACCGAATGCCGGGGCGCCGTGGTTCGACGTGAAAATCAGCCAAGACATCAACGAAATTCCTCGGCGAACGGACGATCCGGCCAAGTCGATTGATTACGCAACAATCTATTTTAATGATACGCCTGCGTATGGTCGGCCGGGCGGATTGGCCAGCGAAGTTGATCCCGGGAACCGGAATTTTGGAGGCTCTGCCCAAGTGCAAGTCAATGGACTTTTGGGCGGATCAGTGACGGCTCAGGAAGCAAACAAGCAGCTCGATGAAACCCAGCCGGTAGGCGACCTCGATAAATATGCCGCGGACCAAGATCAGACGTTGTTTGGTGACTCTTCGGTTGGCGCTCTCAAGCCCGAGGCGACAATCGAGAACTTCATTAAGCTGTCGGCCAAGATTGCGGCCCACGAGCTTGCCCACTTGTTAGGACTCAGGCATCAAGATTCCTTCGGACCGATCGGTTTGGGTATTCATGATCCACCGGGCGGTGGTGCTTACAAGCCAAGTTATACGGGAGCGGCTGGCGGATTCGAGTCGTTTAACCACTTGGTAGGCTCGCCCGCGTCGATCGGGTCTTCACGCTTCACGGACTTGAACGACCTGTTCTTTGGCGAGCGTGAAGCGGTCAAGTTGGCCTTCGCCAGAAGCAATCCGGCGGATACCACGATCGACGAATCGGCCTCCGTTGGCGGATCGCATAATAGCGCTACCACTGCGGAATCATTGCAGTTCGTCACGCTTGATGTGCCAAACACGCTCGGCAAAGGTGCTAACGCGGCCAATCGCAATTACGTGCAGATCAAATCCGTGATTGGCGAGATCAAGCTTGCAGGAGCAAAGAGCGAAAATGACTGGTATTCGTTCTCTGGCAACGCAGGCGAGTTGGTCAACATTGATGTTTTATCGAATTCGATGGTTGGCCGATTTGGCTCAACTCCGGACAGATACGTTGATACTATCTTGCGCGTTTATAGCTTGGACCAGAATGGTAATTTATTTCTGGTTCCCTACAACTCGAGCTTTGCGGTAAACGACGATCAATTTGAACCGACCGATTCGAGCATTATCGACCTGCGGTTGCCGGCTGATGGAACATATTATGTTGAAGTCGATACCTTCTCGCGAGCTTCCAACGATTCGCTGAGTAACTCAACCAACCCCAACAGTCCGCTAAATCCAAAACATCCTTGGAATCCAGCGAACAATCCAAGTTCGGACAATTTGCAAAACTACGAACGCTTTGTGGACACGGTGAATGATACCGATATCGGAAAGTACCAGTTGGTCATATACAGTTACGACAGCGCTAACGCTAGCGACGATATTGACACCATCAAGGGCAATGGTGGTAAAGACAGTATCAATGGCGGACCGGGTGACGATTACTCACTCAGTTTCTCGTTAGGGGATACTGTCTATCAAAAAGAAAGTGAAACATTCATTCGGAGAGTTGCGATCGCGGATCGGGGGGCAACAAATTGGTTTGGCAGTACGGTGAATTACGGGGATGGAAGCGCGGTAGAGAACATCGGAGTATCGGTCGATCCAAGTGACGGTTCACTCAGTTTCAGTCTCAATCACAAATATGTTAAAGATGATGGTATTTACGCTGTATCCGTAAAGATCCACGATGACATCGGCAACGAGTTCGTTCGCAAAGTTGATGTACGCGTTGCCAACGCGGCCCCCACCGCACGAATATCCGCGCCAGCAACTGTACTCGTGAATCAAGTTGTCAACTTTCAACTTTTTGCCGATGATCCAAGTCTTGCGGACACTGCCGCCGGGTTTAAATACGAAGTTGACTTTGGAAATGGTCCGATAACAGTAGATCGGAGCGCAGGCAATGGCACCGGATCGGTTTTCGCGTCGAAGACTTTCTCGATTGCGGGCAATCCGGAGGTTCAGGTTACCGCCATCGACAAGGACGGAGGCAGGAGCGCGGCAGGTAAATTCACCGTCAACGTGCAACAGGCCGCGGCAGCAAGCCTTGCGACTGCCATCGACTCATTAATTCAAGCAGGGGTTACTGAAGCTGTGGTTCAGCCAGCTAAGGAAGAGCTGAAGGACTTGCTGAGTGCCTTATCAAGTCTTGTTCCCCATAGCGGAGGACAGACCTTCACCATCATTGTCGATTCGCCACTTGAGTTTCACGGCCAGATCGCTACGGTGCCATCTGGCTACCGGCTAATCATTAATAATGCGTCCTTTGTCGGAGCATCGCCAGCTCTCACCGTGAATGGCAATGTTGAGTTGATGAATGATAAGCTGAGCAATACCACCGACGCACCGACCATTTTAATGTTGGGCGGCAGCTTGAAGGTGCGTTCGAGCACTATTGAAGAGTCTACTAATTACAGTCAGTCCGCGATCTCCGTCCTCGGCGGGACTGTCGACCTCGGCGGATCACTTGTTATCGGTGGCAATAAATTTATTGTTCATGGTTCAGGCAATTTCATAAGCAATTCGACCCTGACTGCTATGCCCGTGACGGGCAACAACTTCGAAGTTGACGTAGCCGAAGGAAATTCTGCGGATGACATTTCTACAGCCGTGCTGCTCGTCGATAAAAGTTTCGCTGCCGCTATATTGACTGGACGTTATGGTTCATTCGCCATCAGTGATAGGGGTGCTTGGACTTACGCAGCCAGTTCGTCTCACGATGAATTCGTAGTTGGTGTAACCTACACCGATAGTTTTGTAGTGGGTGGCCAAACGACAATCACTATTAATATCTTGGGTACCAACGATAATCCAACTGCGACATTTGCCAACAACGGCTCGAAGAGTTACGGTGAAATGGCAACAGTCTACTTTGCGGACCAACGCGATGCCGACTCGGGCGTAGCGCCGGAATTCCACTACGCTTATTCCGAAACAAATACTTTTACGGGGATAACGTACGATCTCGCTAGCGGTAGCACGTCACTCGCGATTCATGATTACTCGTTGCTCAACGCGGGCAAACACACGATTTATGCTCGGATCATTGATAGGGATAATGGATACTCAGAGTACAGCACTGACATATCTGTCATCAAAGCAGCATCATTCACGACCGTGTCGATTGCTGCGGGTGCGTTCATCTACAATGGCTCGGCCCAAACGCCAGCCACTGTCATGGTGAACGGCGCAGGCGGTCTAAGCCTGACGTCGACAGCCGATTATGCCAACAACGCCAACGCTGGCACGGCCATGGCTAGCTACAGTTACGCTGGTGACGCCAATCATGAAGCCAGCTCGGATAACAAGAACTTCGTCATCGCCAAAGCAACGTCGTCGACGACCGTGACGATTCCCGCAGGTACGTTCACCTACCGTGGCTCGGCTCAAACGCCAGCCACGGTCACGGTAACCGGCGCAGGCGGTCTGAGCCTGACGCCGACAGCCGTTTATGCCAACAACACCAACGCGGGTACGGCCACGGCTAGCTACAGTTTCGCCGGTGACGCCAATCATGAAGCCAGCTCGAACAGCAAGAACTTCGTCATCGCCAAAGCAACGTCGTCGACGACCGTGACGATTTCTGCGGGTACGTTCACCTACAATGGCTCGGCCCAAGCGCCAGCCACGGTCACGGTTACCGGCGCGGGCGGTCTGAGCCTGACGCCGACAGCCGTTTATGCCAACAACACCAACGCTGGCACGGCCACGGCTAGCTACAGGTACGCTGGTGACGTCAATCTCGAAGCCAGCTCGGACAGCAAGAACTTCGTCATTGGCAAGGCGTCCACGACAACGAGCGTGACTTCCTCGGTCAGTGTTTCGAGTTTCGGACAAACAGTTATTTTGACGGCGACGGTTATGAATAAAAGTACAAGTCCGGTTCCGACCGGTAACGTGCAGTTCGTGATTGATGGTGCCAATTACGGTTCGCCTGTCGCTCTCGACGGTTTCGGTAAAGCGACGAGCAGCGTCAATAATCTGACTGTCGGACCACATGCGATCATCGCGAACGAGGTGAACGCCGACGGCAATTTCGTAAACAGCTCTGGCTCCTTTACGCAAACTGTTAGCAATCTGGCTGCGAGTAGTGCGTACATACTTAATCCGACGGCCAGTGGTGCCATTACAGCTTCGGGTAATGCGAATGTAACGTTACCGGGAGGGATTTTTGTCGATTCCAGTTCAACGAGTGCCATCGTGGTCAATGGCAACGCCAGGGTCAATGTGGGTGGTACGGTGCAAGTCGTCGGTGGTGTTAGCAAGAGTGGCAATGCGATGGTCACCAAGACAGGAACGCCGGCGGCGACGAACGATCCGCTTGGCTCGCTCCAACCACCCGTCACGAAAGATCTTACGAACTATGGCTCGAAGAGCCTTGGTGGAAATACAAAGGTGACGTTACTACCGGGCATTTATACATCGATCAGTCTCTCAGGGAACGCGTCAGTTACGATGAGTTCGGGGAACTACATTATTCTTGGTGGTGGTTTTTCCGTTTCTGGCAATGCGAGTGTGAGCGGCGCCAACGTATTCATTTTCAATGCCGGGAGTAACTATGGCAACAATGGATCGACGATTACAACGGGTGGCAACTTTGGTGGTATCACGCTCAGCGGAAGTGGTACCTTCAATCTGACTCCGAAGACGGGCTCCGACCCCTATGCCGGAATCTTGATCTACCAAGCCCGCGACAATACTCGGGCGCTGAGTATCAGTGGCAATGCGACAGTTGCTGTCAATGGGACGATTTACGCGGCTAGCGCCGCGCTCACGCTGAGCGGCAGCGGTACGCTCAAAGATACGTTGGTTGTGAGCAGCTTGAACGTTAGCGGCAATATTGCCCTAACGCAAATGGCGGCAGGGAGTGGAGGATCTGAAGAAGCCAATGGATTTGCCAATACTTTGCTGGCTGGCGATCTTGCGCTATACGTCAACAACCCTTCCGGGGCAGTGACGCGGGACATGCTGGCACGAATCCATGACGCGATCAGCAGCATCGACGTCTTGTTGGCTCCTTACAGCGTCAACATCGTCGAGGTTAGTGACCCGACCATGGCGACAGTAATTTTGGATTACAGCAGCATGAGTGCCAACGGCACTGCTGCCGATGGTGTGCTCGGCAGCTACGATCCAAGCGTGTACCCGATGAGGATAACAATTCTCCGTGGTTGGAATTGGTACACGGGCGCTGATGCGGCGGGAGCCGCCGCCAACCAGTATGACTTCCAGACCACCGTCACACATGAATTTGGCCATGCTTTGGGACTTGGGCACTCGCATGATGCAGGTTCGCCAATGAGCGAGAACTTGGCAACTGGCGTGGCTCATCGATTCCTGAATGTGTCTGACCTGAATATTCCGAGCACACCCGAAGGAGCCGAACCGTTGATGGCAGCCAACTCGGTTAGCGCTCTTGTGTCGGCTGTCGCAGTTCCGATCGAAGCGAGCTCACGTCAGACTCTGCTAATGGCATTTAGCAGGCCGATTTTTGCGTTTCCCAGTGCCAACGGCGGCAGTGGTAGCGAACAGCACAGCAATTCTCTTCAGTCGGTGGCCCTCAAATCAGTCTTGGCTGAATGGACAAGCACATTCGGTCGACGCGACAACATCGAAGTCAAAGATGACTATTTTTCGAAAACCGGCATTGCAGCGAAAATCGAGTCAGTCTTTGATGATAACTTTAAGGATGAATCGTCGGTTGACTCCAGCGTTGATTGCTACTTTGCAAATATCGAGAGCGATTTTAGCTTGGTATGGGATCGAGTTAAGGCTTGGAAATCAATTGATGTTAAGAAGACTGTCAAGAAGTAGTCGTAGACCAGAAATTTAGCGGGCACCGGGGAATGTGAGCAGCGGACGCCGCGCGAAAGCAACAGAGCATGTTCCATGGTAGATAAGAAAAAAAACAGCAGCGACAAATCTCGACAAGATGTGACGCTTGAACTAAACGCTCAAGAACTCACCCTCCAAACGGCGGAAACAAACCGGGAACCGTCAGAGACCATCGTTGTGAACCAGATGGACGTAACAACTAATGCGGGCGATACTCCAGGTTTGACGGAAATGATCGCGCCTGCGAGTCTGGCCAGTTCAGCTAAGACTCAAGTTGATATGCCCAGTGACGTCACGGGTGACTTTACCACTGCGGCAAGTGATGTTAACTCTTCATCTTTTGACGTCGCGGCGTTATCGATAGCAAATGCAACGACCGGTGAGTTTTCATTGAACAATGACTATTCAGTAGACGGTAATTCTAATACCGCGGGCAAACAGGGGCCGCAGGCTGCACTTCCAAAAAAGGTGGGCGACTATAAGATCCTTGGCCTGCTCGGTCGCGGAGGAATGGGGGTCGTCTACCATGCCGAGCATAGGAAACTAGGTCGTGAAGTTGCGCTCAAAATGATTTTGGCGGGCGGGCACGCTTCGCCAGAACAATTGCAACGCTTCATTCTCGAAGCTCAAGCGGTCGCCCACCTGCAACACAACAACATTGTCCAGATATTTGAAGTCAGTGAAGAGGACGGTGTGCCGTTCTTCTCGCTCGAGTACGTCGACGGCCAGCCATTGGACGTGCAGTTGAAGAATCAGTTGCCTGAAGCGATCGAAGCCGCCAAGTTGATGGAAACGCTCGCCAGGGCAATGCAGTATGCGCACGATCACGGCATCATTCACCGCGACTTAAAGCCGGCCAACGTGTTGGTCTCCAAGAATGGCGTTCCCAAAGTAACCGACTTCGGGCTCGCAAAAAAACTTGAGGACGCCGACGATTCGTCGAGCACACGTACCGGCACCATTTTGGGCACGCCGAGTTACATGTCGCCCGAGCAGGCGCGCGGTGAAGTTCGTGAATTGGGGCCGGCTACTGATCAGTACTCCCTCGGTGCAATGCTCTACGAGCTCCTTACTGGGAAGCCTCCATTTCTAGGCTCCAAGCCGCTCGAGACGATTCTGCAGGTAGTAAAAGAAGAGCCGATTCCGCCGCGTCAGTTGCGACCAAAGTGTCCGGCTGATTTGGAAACAATTTGCCTCAAAGCGTTACAAAAAATTCCAGTATCTCGATACGGCTCGTGCACAGAATTCGCCGACGATCTCAAACGCTTCATTGCGGGCGAACCGATTCTTGCCCGCCCGGTTGGCTTGCAGGAACGTGTCTGGCGATGGTGCAAACGCAATCCCAAGATTGCGATTCCTTCGGCTGCGGCCGTGGTCATGATGTTGCTGGCGACCGCAGTCTCGACCTGGTCGTACTTCACTGTTGCCGCCAAGAACAGGATGATCGCAACCGAACGAGACAACGCGAAAGAACAGCAAGCATTAGCGGAATCGCGAGAACGTGTTGCCCGCAAACAATCAAAGCTCGCCCTCGATTCGCTGCAGTTCGTACAGTCCAACATTGACAACAAACTCAAGGTCCTGCCGAATATGGCAGAAGTGCGAATTGACTTGATGAAGGCGATGGCCGACAAATGGAAAGAGTTGGAAGTCAAACTGACGGGTGACGCCAAGGATTCGACTGGCGAGCATGGCGAAGCAATGGCAACCCTGATGGCATCCCAGGGTCGGACAGCCGAGTCGTTGATGCAATTGGGCAGAGTTAAAGAGGCAGACGACATTTATGCAGACCTGATTCAAAAAGCCGAGCATCGCTTGGTAGTGATGGAACACGTCGATGCGGCACGTTTCAATTTAGCCTACCTGTGTTTGCAGCGTTCGATGACACAGGGCAAGCTCAGTTCCGATCCCCAAGTACCTATTGAATTAAATCGGCGAGCCCTCGAGAAATTGGAAGATGTTAAAGCCCATCCGAAGCCCAAGATATACGATCCCGCCACTGATGACAAAACACCGGAACAACGAGAGGCGGACCGAAAGTCTTTAGCGGACAGCATTAACGATGTTCATTCACAGGTGCTCACAAATTTGGGCTCGGCTTATATGAGCCTTGGGGAGCTTTCGCGAGCCAGTCAGTATTTTGAGAAGGCTTACGAACATGGAGAAGCGATTCTCGCCGCCATTCGCGGGAAAGCCAACTTTGAATCGTTGAGCGAGTCCGACAAAGACACTCAAGCCGCCCAGCGTCAATTGACGCTTGATACCTCTGGACTGGCCTTGGCATATATTTATTTGCGATTAGGTCGCACCGAAGAGTCGATTAAGCGTTACGAGGCAGCTATTGCTGGTCGGCGAGAAATCGTTGCTAGACGTCCGAAGATGGCGTTGTTGCAGAGTGCACTGGCAGGCTTCCTAGGCAATTACGGAAACGCCTATTTGTGGCTCGATCGCTCTGAGGATGCAAAACCCCTTTTGGAAGAATCACTCGAAAAAACCAAGGCGTTGCATGCAGAGGATCCCAAGAATGCTAAATACAGCAACGACTTGGCGGCTGCGCACTATCGATTGGGTACCCTTCTAGACCTCACCGGCGATCCGACTGGTGCGGCAAAGCACTTCGAAAGCTGCAAGACTTTGCGTCAAGAGGCGGTTGCGCTTTCCTCCAATGATAGCAACAAGCAGAAGCTCATGCTTGCGCTAGGTCGATGTGGCGATATTGAGGCTGCTCTCGCACTCATTGATGAGTTCGGTGCCAATCCGGCTCGCAATGGAGAACTGCATCTAGAGCGGTCTCGCGCTTTAGCTCAGCTCAGTCGCCATGTCACTGACGAACAAGAAAAAGCAAAAATGATAGGCTTAGCTCTGGATGCGCTGCAGCGTTCCATTCAGGAAGGCTTCAGCGACCCATTTCGTGTTCAGGCTGAGCAGGATCTGGATCCATTGCATGCAGAGCCACATTTCAAAGTACTGATCGATTCCATGCAAAAATTAACCCATACGGCTGCGTGATTTCTGCTTCGTTCCAATCAATACTAAATTATCGAGGACAAATTGACTTAGCGAATTGGTGAATTCGCGCGCTGCAATTCCGCCTCAGACAAAAGAACCTGATCGCACAGCCAATCGCTTAAATAAGCTGAAGCTGCAACGCCAAATTTGAAGTCAGCCATCACACGGTTTGTATCGTTCAGCCAGGACTGAGTTTGCCGGTGCCAATTGCCAGCTTCAGTGTCACGGCCGAGGCGGTGGCATGCGAGCGCCAAAACCGCCTAATTCTGTCCACGGCCAACCCACGTAGGGCCGACTTCGAGCTACTTTTGCAACGTCAGGATCGCCTGTTCGTCCTGTCCATCGCGGTGCTGGGCGATACCCAGCGAATACAAATACCAGGCATTGCGAGGTTGCGTTGCCACGGACTGGCCAGTCAATTGCAGCGGAATCGACCAGTCGGTCATCGTATCAGGTAGGAGCGTGCTTGCGCGCGACAGGTCGATCGAGAAAACTTTGTTCTTGCTCGACGACATTGAGTAGTGCAACCAGTCAGCGCTGGCGGTGGACACCGCCACACCTAATACTTTGGCTGTCTCCTCCAAAGTCAATCCGGCAAAAAAACGGAGTTTGACTAGTTGAGCCTTGCGAGGGCTGTGTCGTTCCAGCTTTTGAAGCGCCTCATCGAGGGCCAGCAGGTCAAGTCTGTCAGTGGCAGCGATGTCGACCGCATCGGTGACGATATTCAACTCCTGTCGCTCGCGCCGACCTCCTGCCTTAGCTGCTAACTTGCGGCGCGACTGCTCAATTATGATTCGTCGAATAGCTTCAGCGGCGGCTGCGAAGAAGTGTCCGCCTGGCCCAAAATTTGGGTGACATCAGGCATCGGGGAGACTCGGTAGGAATAGAATTTTGTCTTCACTATACCTTCCCCGAATTGAATTACTTTTCTTTGAGCGAAAATTCTTCCGGCGAGTTGGCATCACTGATGCGAGGGCAACGGTTTCACGCATTATCTTGCCGACTGTTCCATTCGCCGCGGATCCAACTAGGCTTTAATTCTGCGTCGAAGGTATACTGATGATACTGAGGTGGGATTTAATTTAATAAACAGTCACCGAACGGATTCCCATGAACGACGTTACTCGCATCCTGTTGCAACCGATTGACCCCATTGCAGCTTCAAGCACGGTAAAGACTAACGAATTGCCAAACAACGGTGGCATTCAAACGTATCCTCAAGGTTTTTACCGACCTGTCAAGAGCTTTGACTTGATGCGAATGCTTATGGCGCCCTTCAAGAGTCCCAACTGGCCCATGAATTTATTGTGGATGTTTGTTTGCCAGATAGCTTCAATCATTGTCGTTGGAAGTTTGGTCGCCTTCGGCTACCAGGCAGAAGTTGCAGAATCTAGAAGTGGCGGTAGGAGTCAACACTGGCCGGATTTTAATCCCGATCGATTCACCGATTATTTGATGCGAGGACTTTGGCCATTCCTCTGGAGCATTATATGGATAATTCCGTCGATAATATTCATTGGCATTCCTATCGTCATCACTGTTGTGTTGTCTAGTGTCTTGATCAATAACAGAAACGACGTTCCTGGAATCATCGTCATTATTTCAGGCGGTCTTGTTTCCGTAGTGGTCTGTTGTTTTTCTTTGCTTGCGATGATGGCTTCGGTCATGCACGCTGGACTTGGTAATGATTTTCAGAAGGGAGCCGACATGAAATGGATCGGTTCTTATATTTCAAAAATGGGTATGACGACCTTGGTGGTTGGAATCGTGTTCGTATTCGTAAGTATGGTGGTAAATGCAGTAGGTTTTTTGCTATTTTGCGTGGGCAGTTTTGCAGCGACACCGTTACTGATATTGATGGCAGCGGATATGAATTCTCAATTGCATGATATTTTCGTATCGAGGGGGGGCGTTTCGGCGTTCGAAACACCCGCAATGGACAGGGACATCATTGAGGCGCAGGTGATTATTTAGTATTTAGGCGAGCGTTAGATTGAAACCTACCGAACAATAGCTGAGGGTATCGCCAACCTGTCGATTGTGTTTTCTTCCGGAAGAGGACTAGTCAGAGCGGTTCCAGGTGGGATAATAGGTGTCGGGACTTAAGCTTTTATCGAAACAATCTTAATTGGCATTTTGATTTAGGGATGAGTTTCAGCTATGGCATTGATACGATCGAATAGGTCGTATTTTGGTCTTAGTGAAATCGGGGGCGATCTGGAATCGACCGGATAAATTGAAGATCTTGGTGGCATGTCGTGGTTGATCGGTTGGCCACGTTAAAAGCCGATTACAAAAAGTAACTGC
>JAYVPE010000597.1:0-3610 GCA_043757575.1 Pirellula sp. | reverse complement strand
CAATCAACGAACGAGCCCATGTTGGCCCTCAAACGAGCGCGACTGGCGTTCGAGCCAGCGACAAAGGCTTCTTGTCGCTTGATCTCATTGACTATTTGACACTGCTCGACTGGACGGGCAGGCAACGCGGTATCGTTGAGAAAGCAGACATTCCCCAGCACCTGGATCCGATCTTGAAACGAATTGGAATCGATGGTCGCATGTGGGTAGACTTGGTATGGCGATTCAAGAAGTACTTCGGTAGAAGCGGAGTTGCAGGCTCGCCGCAAAGCCTAAGAGCATCAGCAGCGCGCAACAATCGTAAGTTTGCAAGAGGCCAACGGTCCTCAGCCGCCTGCTTCATCGTTGGTTAAGCAATAATGGTACTTAAAAAGGGACAGGCACGGTTTTTGAAAATTGCTGGATTAATCTGCTTCAGACTAAATAAAGCAAGCGTCCTGAAATCGTTTGTAAGCATGACACTTCTTGCTGAACGCAAGTATGCAACTAACGCGAATGCAATCGTTTCCGTTGGCTTTACGCCAGCGGGACGGCAACTGACAGCTACATAAATCGCCAAAACGAATCCACCGCTGAAATCCGTGCGGCACGGCTTTCAGCGGGAGTCTTGGCATGCCGCAGCGTAGCAGCCAGTTGTGCCTCCGCCGGATGAAATCCAACGGAAGGCCGATTTGCTGACGACGCTCGCCAGAGCGTGAAATGTGACTTTTAAGATGCAGGTCGGCGAATAGTCATTTGAAATCGTTAATGATTACATCAAATGCTTGGCGTGCAAAATCATAGGCCGTCGATGCGGCATCTAACTCGGCAGCCCGGATTTGCCCTTTCTTTTTGGACCAACATTTATCGACTGCTTTTCGACACCAATTCGCACTTGCCAGGGATGCTCGAATGGGCTCGTCGGCTACCTCTACGAAAATGGGATTGCTGTGCATGGATGGAAAAATACGAGTTGCGACCCAGCTTGATTTGTCCAATTGGATATCCCATTGCAAGTCTCTAAATTCGCCGTCAGCCACGAGCTCCTTTGTGGCAACAATTTCACCATTCACAATCAATTCAACAGGTACGGTGCGTGTTTCTCCGAGCCTAGCTCGCTCGATATGCCAATAGGGTTTTTCATCAAGTCTTTTCCCTTTGATTTGCCGGGCTTGTTCACTGGCAGTCTCGGTCAAACGGGCTGCAACCCGCGTTTTTACATTGACACTTTGTGCGGATTTCAAGTCCAGTTGGCTTACTTCGCCGCCATTGCCAAGCTTGCCCATTACGACGCCGTTGATACTGAAGTGTGACAAGTGACTTAGACCATCGCCGACGTAGCTTCGTCCATCCCGTAGGCCAGCAACCCAGTCCTCGTAAGTGAATTCGGGGGTCTTGGGCAATTCGACATAAACACGCCCGAGCCCAACTCGTTCACCATAGATGCATGGATAATCCGTTTCCCCACTGATGCGAGTTCGATATCCACAATTGAGGGTGTGGTACCAGATGTTCAATTCCCAAACCGCTGGCGTATCCACCGTGCTGATGAAGTCGCAGGCGTCATGCGTGACCGCGACAATAAACTCGTTGGCTCCGATGCCGTCGAAAGGAGGCATTTCGAAGTCAGGTAAGCGATCAGCCGCGCGACCCACGCTATCCTTGGCGCCGCCGCCCCATTGTTGTGGCGTTAGGCCGCGTTTGCCATTTGGTAGGTAGTCGGGCAGCCCCAATCCCCAGCCACTGTGGCTATATCCGACAACTCCCCCTTGGCTTTTGCCCCACTTCAAAACTGGCAAGGTCCATGATGGCCAGTCTTCAATGGATGCCGTGTTGGGATAGTCGTCTTCTTTGAGATTCAACAAACAAAGATGACCCGCGTGCGATGATGGAAATCCACTTACCTCAACGTCATACCGCATTAACGTTTTGTTTTTGGAAAGAGACGAGGTTTGGCCGTCAAAGAACTGCTTTTGGTGATACCAACAAGGTCCCCAACTGAGGACACAACCGACATTGAGGTCTTCTCCTAAGATGTGCCGAAACATATCGGCCGGCGTGACTCCTTCGGTTGGGTTTTCGTAATGGGCACAACCCGCGGCATGCACATGATGGTCGCCGGATATCCAACCGAGGTCGGCCATATGGACCCATCGTTTTAGGCGAACCGAAATGGGCAATTGCGAATCTTTACCATCGACTGCGAACTGCATTTGCAGCGGAACATACTCGGGGCCTCTGGAAGCGCTGATCATGTATTTACCTCGTGGCAATCGAATGAATTCCCCGTCGGCTCGGTAAACTTGACTGTGGAAAAACATGTCCGGCGCCAACCGTCGTGATTGGTTCGGGTAAACACGACCTAGTTCGTCTTTGATAACCATCCAGCATGTGGTTGGCGTGCCGTCCCAATCGAGAACCGAAAGCCCAATGTCATACGACACTCCGCAGTCAAAAAGAATTGGCAACTCATTCCGGAAACCTAAATCCTGAGTTCCCTGCCCCACGTCGAATGCGATAGTCGCCTCGCGTTGGCCTGCGTCGCGGCTGTACAACTGAATCAGACGATATTCCAACGCGACGCCGGACAAGGTTGGAAGCAATGGTGGGCTATTCAGACTGGCGATGTCCAACCAACGCCGCTCAGATTCCGCAGGTGTGATCGCAAGCTGGGGCCGAGCGCTGGAACTGCTCTTCTTGACCATCGGTAACGCTTGTGGACTGGAGCATCGAAGAGTAGCAGTTACACCCGCTTGATTGGCTACTTTGACGAGAAAAGTCTGCCACCCAGATTCGACCAACTGGGCGGGCGCTGGACCACGCACCACATGGACACGACTCTCTGCGCTGATCTCGACTGCAGCCAAACAGAGCGGGTCCAGCATGCGCTGTATCTCTCTTGCTACAGAATTGTCGCTATTGCTTTGTTCTAACTCCTTGAGTTTGGCGAGAACGGTCGGCGATAGAGGAGCCCCAGCGACCGTCAACGCATCGGACAGTCTGGCCACCGATGCCTGTAGAGGCTGCCGCGAAACTTTGTCAACGCTGGGCCAATCCGCCGCCGCGATCTCAACTACAGGGCAAAGAATAAACCAAGCACTAAGCAATGAAATAATTACTTTCATGAGATGTCCTTGAGTGAAGAGGCGGGATGGACGATGCGCAGCGAAACTAGTCTAGCAGATTCGTCGCCCCTCGCGATTCACAACGCCGCGACGGGGCAGAGTCGCACCCGGCAGGTGCGGCCTGGGCTGCGCGACAAATAGCAGTTGGTGAAAAATGCGTTGATGCGAGTTTTGTTCCGTTCTGCGATCTGGCCTTTCAGGTTGGTCGTGCTAGCCTTTCAGGTTGGTCCGGGGCTTGTCCCCCACCAACCTTGTTTTGGCGTTCTAACGGCCGGCACTCGCGAAGCGACCCGTTGCCCTCAGCTTTGCCCGCCTCCGGCGGGCAAAGCTGAGGGCAACGGGAGTTGGGACGCCAAATTGTGTAGTACGCCAAAACGCATCCGTCGGGGACAAGCCCCGAACGGATGGGCTAGCCTGGATATTGCATAGGTTTGTTATTGCATGAGTTCGGCGCTCGCGAAACAGTCGCGAGGCAGGTTTTTTTCGAATTTCGCTAGTTTGTCGCA
>JAYVPE010000596.1:0-3618 GCA_043757575.1 Pirellula sp. | reverse complement strand
CTCAAACTCCTTATCGACCAGCCAAAACCAAAATCAAGCAACTGCCAATCGCAACCAACTCAGCCACAAATCTAGCAACCACTCAGTCAGCCAAACCGCAAAAGTGGCTCAATTTCCAATCGGAAATGACAGATGATTCCTGCAGGGCAGTATCATGAATTGAGTTTTGAAGACTTGGAACAAGATCCCGTAGGCCAAATTCAAAGCCTCTACTCAGCGCTGGGGCTACCAGACTTCACGGAAACGCTGCCAGCACTTCATGACAACGTCCGTTCCGTCCAAGGTTTCCAAAAAAACGTCTTTCCCGCCCTGGAATTGGAACGCCGTCGCCGCATCGCAAAAGAATGGCGGCTCTGCTTCGAAGAGTGGGGTTATTCCCTGGATTTGAACGTCGATTCATCAATCGCCGAACAATCACATGCACCGGAGCCGTCAGCCGGGTCGGTTTCAAGTGGAGAGTCGTCACTGCCGGCCCGGTGATGCCGGTCGTTGAACTAAACCGCTTCGCCAATCGCAGGCAGTAGCGACGCAGGTTTTGCGTAGAGCGTGCATCCTTGCTCTGCCGCAGTCGCACCTTCCGTGGTGCGACATTCTTCTTCGCTTCGCTCGTTCCTTCGCACCTCAATCGCGCTTCGGTGCAGACTCTTGTTCAAGGTTGGATCGTAACGATTGTTCTTCCAATCTATTTCGTTCGATTGACGATTAAAGTGATTAAATGATTTGCGCTATGTGAATTATTAACCATGCTGGCTTGAGTCGGTGCACTCGCACTGCTCGTTAATACTCACAGCTCTGTTGAAAGGCTCTTGGGATGACTCCGTACTCGAAACGAAAAACCCTCATTACTAAGCGAATGGCTGAAGATATGCAGGTTCGCAATCTTTCACTGCGCACCATCGACTCCTACACGTATCACGTCGATCGGTATGCCAAGCACTTCGGCAAAGACCCCACGGAATTGGGGCCCGAGGAAGTTCGTGACTTGCAAGAGAGACTGGGTCGTGAAACACATCGCATTCGGTCACACTCCAAAGAAACTGCCTAATGTTTTGGGCTCTGAAGAAGTGGCCCGATTGATCGCATGTGTTTGAGTTCCCAAACACCGTGCGGTTCTGCTGACTCTCTACGCGGCGGGGCTTCGATTGACCGAAGCGACCAACCTCAAGATCCAGGATATCGACTCGGCCAGGATGCAACTCAAAGTGGTTCTGGGCAAAGGACGCAAAGATCGATACGTGCCGATCTCACCCAAGCTGCTCAAGGAACTGCGAGACTATTGGCAGATCGCCAAGCCTCCGATTTGATGGCAATCAGCAGGTTGTTGGGGCACAGCAGCTTCGCGACAACAATGGTTTACTTGCATTGCCGACGACAGCATCTGGGGACGGCACCGAGTCCGATCGACTGGCTGCCGGTCAGACAATGCCCCAAGTGGGTCGATCTGACTTCGGATCCGCATTCGATGCCGGAGCCGCTCGACGAGCAAGCTGGATTGATAAGACGGCTGGCTTGCTGCTGCCGGACATGCCTTACTTTCAAGTTGTCTTTACGATTCCAGATGTTCTTTCGTCGTTGATTCTTGGCAATCGGAGAGAGCTTTACAATCTGCTGTTTCGATCGGCCTGGGGTTCGCTCAATCAATCGCTTCGGCAGGAGAACGGCCAGTAAGCGTCGGCGGCGATGGTCTTGCACACTTGGAACCAGAAACTAGAGCATCATCCGCATGTCCATGCTTTAGTCCCAGGAGCGGCCCCTTCGCTAGACGGTACGACTTGGGTGCCGCACCGAATGACCAAGGGCCCAATCCATGACAAGCCGGTGCCATTCTTGGTTGACAACAAGCGGGATGAATTCAAAAAGATCATGACAAACTTGAGTGATCAAGCTTGGGTGGTTTACATCGAAGGGCCGCCTAGCGCAACCAGCTCGCCCGAACATGTGCTGAAGTATCTCGCTCGGTATTTGACCGGTGGCCCGATCTCGGATAGACGGTTGATAGAAGAGTCACGCGGCAAGGTCGTATTCTTGGCCCGAGCGGGAGATGGGAGCGATAGGCAAATTCGAGTGGAACGATCGGGAGTTGAGTTTGTGAGGTTGAGGTCGCTTCACATTCTACCGAAGGGCTTTACGAAGAGCAGGTTCTTTGGCGGTTGGAGCAATAATCAGCGAGCTATATTCCTTGATCGATGCAGGAAGCTGCGTTCCTCGCTGGTCTCGATTCCGCCGTCCAAGCCAGCCGAAGTGCCAAAGAAATCGGAGGACAAGGAAGCTAAGAACCAGGTCTGTCCAAAATGCGAAGCGACATGGAGTTGGAGTCGGCACAATCGCTGCCAAGTGAACGACTGTCGCGGCAACATCAAGACACAAATGAGAGGAAGTTGCCAAAGGGGCAACCGATCTGTTAAACTGGCGGCATGCTGTGGCGAGTGTACTCGGTAGAATTCGCACAGGGTCAGGGCAAAGCGGCTTAGCCCAACGCTCGATCTATCCCACGGCTCCGCTTCGCTACTCTCGGGATAGATCGCTATACGTTCGTGCGACAATTGAAAACGAAAAGGACTGAAGGTTTTATATGTCATCAATTTCAAAGTCGATTGGTAAAGGCATTCAGACTCCGCCGAGAGATCGCGATGTACTATTGGTCCAACAGCTTTTAAACAAGAACCGACCTGCGTCATTGTGCAAGATCGCAGAAGACGGAACGATCGGCCCAAAGACGATTGCTGCAATCGAAGACTTTCAGAGTCGGGTCGTCCGTATGGCACGGCCAGACGGACGGGTGGACCCAAATGGTGCTACCATACGCGCACTTTCAACGCAAAGTGGTCTTTCGACGAATCCATTCGGATGGAACCTGTCGAAGGCGGTCCAACATTTAACGTCGCATGCGAGCTCAAGCTCACTTAGCAAATGTGCGCAATACGTACGCGAAGCAATTGAATCGGGAGGCGTAATACTTGACAGGACTAACTCTGCCAAAGACTACGGCCCGTCTTTGACCCGAGTAGGTTTTCGGCTTATCGCTGGTTCTGTATATCAAAAGGGGGACGTCGCAGTTATCCAGGGGTTTCCCGGGCATCTACATGGGCATATGCAGATGTTCGACGGGTCTCGCTGGATTTCCGACTTTGTGCAACGGGATTTCTGGCCTGGCGAAGACTATCGAAAAACTAAACCTTCATTCTCCTTGTACCGGTTCGAAATTCTCGGAGATTTCAATCACAGTGGCGTTTCTAATATCGCTTAGCGTACCGTCGCCGGGGGCTTCAGGGGGCCGCAGGGTCAGGCTTGGTTTTCGGTTTTCAAGTTGGTAGACTGTGGAATCACATCCAACCAACCCAAATCGGAAGGTTCTCATGCCAAGGAAACCACGTGTTCAATTTGCCGGAGCGATCTACCACGTCGTCGCGAGGGGCGATGGTCGCCAGACGCTTTTTCACGATCCCGGGCACTATGAACGACTGACCCAAGGCCTAGCCGAGGAGGTCTTGCGTTCGGGCTGGATCGTCGTGGCCTTTCGTTGGATGCCCAATCATCTACATTTGTTGCTCAAAACCCCGCGGCCGAACCTCTCCCGAGGGATGCAACATTGGCTGAGCGGTTATGCAAACTGGTACG
>JAYVPE010000595.1:0-3622 GCA_043757575.1 Pirellula sp. | reverse complement strand
ATTGGAACTTAACCACCTTAACCAACCATGACCGCTAGATTGCTGTCGTGGTTTGAAAGTGGCCGTCGACAAATGCTTTTGCCATGGCCTTGGGGACTTCGGCTTCCGCCAAGACGAGATTTGCCCTGTTCTCCGCTACCTTTGCCTTCATCACTTGTTCGGATGCGATTGCTTCCGATCGTCGTTGTTCGGCTTGGGCGCGAGCCATGCGAACATCCGCTTCCGCTTGATCAGCTCGAAGCCTTGCTCCGATATTTTGACCGACTTCGATGTGTGCAATATCGATGGATACGATGGTAAACGCAGTTTGATTGTCCAATCCACGTTTGAGAACCGTCCTGGAAATCAGGTTTGGGTTTTCCAACACAACCAAATGCGTTTCGGAGGAGCCGATCGAGCTGATAATGCTCTCACCGACACGTGCGATGACTGTTTCCTCTGTTGCCCCACCGATCAACTGCTCGAGATTCGTTCGAACCGTTACACGAGCTTTAACACGCAGTTCGATTCCGTTCCGAGCAATTGCTGATAGGAACCCACTGCCACTGTGCTTTGGGTCTGGGCAATCGATAACGCGCGGATGGACAGACGTCCGAACAGCATCGAGAACGTCCCGTCCTGCGAGGTCGATGGCAGCAGCCCGGTCGAAATCCAAATCGATGCCAGCTCGATGGGCGGCAATGATCGCGTTGATCACATTCATGACGTTGCCTTCTGCGAGATAGTGGGCTTCGAGACGCTGGGTACTAATACCATTGGTGCGGTCAATGTCCAGGCCTGCTTGCGCGGCCATGATTTTTGCGTTCACAATAACTTGCGAACGCACTTGTCTGAAGTACATACCGATGAGGCTCGACATGGTGACGTCAGCTCCACTGGTCTTAGCTTGCAGCCAGAGGCTTCCAAAATTCCAAAAGACTACCAAACTAATCAAGCCACCTACCAATGCAGCAATGAGTAGTCCGATCATTACGAGGGTCTGAATGTTGATGTTTTCGAAGTTCTGTTGGGCGAAGAATACACTCATGGCCATTTGGTCTCGTTAAGTAGGACAGTCGGACAAAGGTATTGTGAACACAACAGGCTAGGATTAGCAACAGGGGCTAACCGGTTTTTCGAATCCAACCGCATCCTAGAGCTCGTGAGCCGGTGAAAACCGCTGCCAATTGTCCAGGTGAAACTGCATAACTTGGGTTCCGAAAATCCACACGAAACTGTTTTTCCGATAAACGTTCTACCCTTGCAGGCTCTGGACCCGAATTGTATCGAATTTGAACTTCGCCCTCCAAAATCGCCCCGATTGGGAAATCCACCAACCAATTCGACTCGTCGGCAATGAGCCAGGAACGAGCAAGTTCGGCCAGTGGCCCGATAACAACTCTCGATGACTCGGAGAAAATGTCGGTTACATAGTAGGGAGATCCCATTGCTACGCCCGTACCTTTACGTTGTCCCACCGTAAAGCCTTCGATTCCCGCATGCGTGCCAACGACCCTGCCATCCGAGGTTACGATCTCTCCGGCGGTCGAAACGTGCGACTTATCGCGAACAAACTGCGCATGGGCTCCAGAGGCAACGAAACAAATCTCTTGGCTATCTTTTTTGTCGGCGACCCGGAGACCGATTTTTGAAGCCATGCGCCGTATCTCAACCTTTTGATATCCACCGACGGGGAGCAGCATACGAGGCAGGAGCGATCGATCGATACCCGCTAAAACGTAAGCTTGGTCCTTGCCGTCATCCAAGCCTCGATGGAGCTCGGGTGGATGACCAGGAGTCGTCGATGGGAGCATGCGTGCGTAATGTCCCGTTGCGACGAATTTTGCACCTGCCGCATCAGCGTAGTCAAACAGCCGACCGAATTTCAACCAATTATTACATTGGGCACAAGGGTTGGGGGTTCGACCGTTTTGATATTCATCTACGAAGTAATTTATAATTCGTTTGAAGTCTGACTCCAAATCCAAAGCGTAAAAAGGAATGCCAAACTTGTCGGCGACGCGTCTCGCATCGGCAGCATCGCTTGCACTGCAGCATCCTTGCTTGTGATCTAGCGAGCCCTGCAGAATGGGTAGGAGTGGATTTGGCTTACCGGAATCCAATTCGCATGCCGCACTCGACTTTTCGCCATGTCGCATAAACACGCCGATAACGTCGAATTGCTGTTCAATTAAGAGTTGGGCAGCGACGCTAGAATCGACTCCGCCGCTCATCGCTAGCACTACACGATCACGTGGCATAACGGATTGGAATGTGGACAAGTAGAAAAGTGGGATGACTCTAATTGATAGCTGTGACACGGCACTAGCCTAATCCACACTTTACATGCTTTCGCGGAGAGTGGCAAACTGTCAATGTCCGACTCTGCCCAAAAATACAGCCAGTACCGTTTTGAACATCAGGCCGATATCACTCGCAATGGTCCTCTTGTCGGTGTACTTCAAATCCATTCGCATCCAATCGGAAAAAGATATGTTGCGAGACTTTGAAATTTGCCAAATGCATGTCAAGCCTGGCTTCGTATCCAAGCGACGACGATGCCATACCTTGCACATCGCATTCTCATTGCATGGAAGCGGCCGTGGGCCAACGATTGCCATATGGCCCACTAAAACGTTCCAAAGCTGCGGTAATTCGTCTATGCCCGTTTTTCGAAGCAATCCACCTAATCTAGTAACTCGTGGGTCGTTCTTAATCTTAAACGCGGGACCGTCTCGCTCGTTCAATGGACGTAGCTTTTCCTTAAGTTCTTCGGCGTCGACAACCATGGTTCGCAATTTGTACATGGGAAACGCATTGCCGAATTGCCCTGAACGCATTTGTCGGAAAAAAATTGGCCCCTTCGATGTCAACTTGATTGCAATTGCCACAATCAAAATGACGGGTATTGAAATGACAAGACCGAGCAATGCGAATCCAACATCCATATTCCGTTTCCAAGCTGGGTATTGTCTACAGATGTACGTCGAAGGTACGGCATGTGTAATTGCCATCTGTCCATAGCCAGATCGGCGAGTTTTCGATAAATGGTTTGC
Source organism: Pirellula sp. (assembly GCA_043757575.1). Taxonomy (GTDB): domain Bacteria; phylum Planctomycetota; class Planctomycetia; order Pirellulales; family Pirellulaceae; genus JBKCUI01. The sequence goes on along the minus strand of JAYVPE010000595.1, from coordinate 587 downwards.
TCGGATAACTGCGTTTACCCTGTCTGGAGTCGCGACAACTGCAACAGTTCTTCGGGACGAATTGGCGGACGATTCTATGATTGTATCTTCAGCACTTAATTCATCATCAAAAATGATCTCGGAATCCGGTTCTGAAGATCGATCCTCAGTGATCTGAGTTTTTGGGAATGTTTCCTTGCCAGAATAGGTGAACACCTCCGCGTCGAAGGTCAGGCCATTGCGTTTCGCGGCGTGGATAATGGAATTGAGCACAACTTCAGCGCCGTGCCACTCGGTCATTGGAAGTAGCACTCCCAATCCACCTTTTAGCAGAAGTCCCTTTTCATCGGTTAGACGTAACCGTTTGTGAAGGATATTCGCAAGTAATCGAAATTGTCTCAGCGAATCACCGCTCGTTACACGGTTAGGCAGGATAACAATTAGCGAGAAAAACTGACCAAATCGATCACATCGCATTCGTTCTTTCGTAAGTGCCGACTCCATTGCCTTCGGCGAAAGAAGCAATGGCGATGGCGATTTCCTTTGTCGCTGCTGCTCCACTGCGTTGCTATTGGCATCAACCATTATCCATCCTGTTGCAAATCATG
>JAYVPE010000594.1:0-3629 GCA_043757575.1 Pirellula sp. | reverse complement strand
AACACGGGCAGATATGCTCCACCAGCGATACAATTCCCCATGACAGCAGCGTACTGTGGAATACCATCGGCCGAGAGTACCGAGTTGTTGCGAAAGATTCTCCCGAAGTCATCTTCGTCTGGAAAAATTTCGTCCTGCAACGGCAAGAAGACGCCAGCGGAGTCCACCAAATAAACAATCGGCAGGCGAAGTCGATGAGCAACCTTTTGAGCCCGAATCATCTTCTTGACCGACTGGGGAAACATCGATCCCGCTTTGACTGTTGCATCGTTGGCGGCAATCATGCAAGCGTGCCCGTTGATCCAACCAATGCCAGAGACGACGCCAGCGGCAGGTACTTCGCCCCAGTCGGGATACATTTTGTAGGCAGCCCAAAGCCCCAACTCCAAAAACGGACGATCCGAATCGAGCAATAGAGCCAAGCGTTCCCGGACCGGCAGTCGGCCAAGACTGCGTTGTCGATCTGTTCCTGACTTGCCGCCACCCTGCAACAAGATGTGTTCTTGCTGTTGGATCGTTTCGGCGATTTCACGCAACGTTACCACGACAATACCTTTGAGTTAGGGTTAAACCAACGGCCTTCGCCGCAAGCTACTGATCCACTCTAGCACGACGCGCGAGCTAGTGATTCATTTGCTAGCGGGGGCGTCGTACTATTTTGCAAATTGATCCATGAAATGCGATACTCGCAACTCTTCAATCGATTGCTTTGCGTCAAACATTTTGCAAATCGCATCCACTCGAGGGCTAGGAAAGCGTGTGCCTGCATTGTGTCGAAACTTGGCCTCAAGCGGTGGTAGCGACTCCGCTCGACGCCGACGATGTCCCAAGGGAAACTCCACTTCGATTGCGTCGGTGGCTGTACCATCTGTGAAGTGAACTTGAATTCGGTTCGATATCGATCGCAAATCTGGATTCAAATAATCATTTGAGTAGCGAGGGTCTTCGACGACAACCATTTTTCGTCGAAGTTGATCGATGCGGGGATCGGACGCTGCATCATCTTCGTAGTGTTCAGAATTAAGGTCGCCATGAAGCATGGCCACTGCAACGATGTACTGTAGGCAATGATCGCGGTCCGCAGGATTCGCGAGCGGCCCTTTCTTGTCGATAATCCGAATAGCGGATTCCTGGGTATGGATGCTGATTTCTTGAATTGAATCGAGTTTATCGACAACGAAAGGGTGCAATTGAATCGCAGCTTCAGCGGCAGTCTGAGCGTGAAACTCAGCCGGGAAAGATACCTTGAACAGGATGTTTTCCATTACATAGCTGCCCAACGCCCGAATGATCACAACCGGTTTTTCCTTAAGCACAACGTCATTAAAACCCCAGCGTGGGGCTGTCAAGGCAGTGGCATACCCCATTTCGCCAGTCATGGTCCAGAGAGCAAGTTGGACGGCTCGTTGCGTTGCATCGCCGGCTGCCCAGCTCTTTCGCGAGCCAGTATTGGGTGAGTGCCGATACGTGCGTAATGCTCCGCCATCAAGCCAAGCGAGACTGACCGCATCGGCAATTTGATCCTTGGATCCACCAAGGATTGAGCACGCTACTGCAGTTGACGCGATACGGACGAGCAGCACGTGATCGAGACCAACGCGATTAAACCCGTTTTCAAGTGCCAATACACCTTGAATTTCATAAGCCTGAATAGCTATATCCAGGACATCACGGACAGTCCATTGTCGATTTGGCTGCCAGGGATTGTTTGGATTCCTGTCCAAATAGTCCGTCAACGCCAGAATGGCACCCAAGTTATCGGATGGATGGCCCCACTCTGCGGCGAGCCAAGTGTCGTTGTAATCAAGCCAACGAATCATGCATCCGATATTAAACGCGGCCTTAACCGGCTCCAATTGCCAGTCGGTTCCCGGGATGCGTGAACCGTTGGTCAAGGTCGCACCAGGAACAACTGGGCCAAGCATTTTCGTGCAAGCCGGGAATTCCAACGCTAGTAGCCCACAACCTAAGCTATCCAGCAGACACCAGCGAGCGGTATCTAACGCCTCTTGACCAAAGTCATGTCTTGTCGCAGCATAATCGGCGATCTCTGTCAAAACAGAATCATAAGGTCGGTTTGAGATAGGAGATGGCGATTTCATGAAGGATTATTTGTGTTTCGACCAGTGAATATTGGGACACTTCTCGGTGAACACCACTAGTTTTAGACCCTCGTTCCCAAGCTCTAGCCTGGATTATTCACAACCCGACGCGTAAGCGAGGGACTGACAATAAAATCCCTAGCTTACGCAGCGGGTTACGAAAAACAGTCTGCATTTGAACGGTTTTTCACAATGTCCATCGCAGCGGTACTTTACAACGAAAACTCGATCGACCATGAATAATCCGGGCTAGGGTTGGTTCCATGGCTGGCATCGCGGATAGCCTTCCCTCTCGATTCTTGCTTTACTTCGCGGCCAGGGCTCCTAACCCGAACTGACAGCCAGCTCGCAAAGCCTTTTTGCCAACGAAGTCGATCTCAAGCAGTTTCTCGCTGTGAACCTGTGCTCCGAGTTCGTCAGTGAGTCCAGTAATGATCTTGTGAGTTGCGACTTCGATCACATCGCCTGTGGACGGATATGCGTATCGTCCGTCAATGCTGAACGTGATCCAACCCGGCTCCTCGCGCACTTCGATACTCGCAATTTGTTTGTGTGGATTCGTAGTCGTATCGAAGATATGCAAACGACGATTGAACGCGTCGCAGAGCCAGATTTGCTTCTCATCGGGGGTCATGCCAATCCCGTGACTCGGACATCCATGGCGTGCCACCTTGCCTTTGCTAAAGCCTTGCACTGCCACTTGCGATAGCATCGCACCTGTCTTAAGATCGCCGATCTCGTAGCCTAACAAATCATTCACGCACATGTAGCCAAGCGTCTGGCTTCCGTTTACAGTGAATGGACGGATGGGGGCACTAAACGGTCCGATTTGTCGAACGATTTTGTGTGTGCTCGTGTCGGTAATAGCGAGTGTCTTGGTTCGTAGCCCGGCCAGGTAGGCTTCTTTGCCATCGGCTCCGTAGTTGGTATTGTGCGCGCCAGGCTGTGGCTCCACACGAGTGATAACGTCTCCGGTATTGGCATCAAGCACAACCCAGTGATCTTTTTCAAAACTTGGCATGTAGATCGTTTTGCCATCTGGAGAGATTGCCATGCGATCACAACCGCCATCGTATTTTTTTTCCCACACGATCGCATCGTTGGTAAGATCGAACGTGATCAACGACTCGATGGTACTTACATACAAACGTTGCAAGGATACGCTAGCGCAGATACCCTTAACGTTGATCGGCTTGCCCTTTTCGTTCAATCCTGCTGATGGGATGCGACGAACGAATTGGTGTCCGTTATCGATATCAAATACGAGCACGCCATGACCTCCGTACTGTAAATAATCACGAATCCCCGGCACAGCGACATAAAGCAAACGCCGACTCTTGGCTGAGTCGTCGGCAGATACTGTCGGTACGAAAGCGAATGTGGCTAGTACCCCAAGTACGGTGCCAGCGATAACCATAGCTTGTTGGATGAAAGATCGGCGGGTCATAATGTTACCTTGGGTGAAAGTAGCCGCTTTGGGGCAAAAGCGAGTGTTCACGAAGCATCGCAAAAGCACTCTCGATAAAT
>JAYVPE010000593.1:0-13618 GCA_043757575.1 Pirellula sp. | reverse complement strand
TTAAAAGCAGATTCGTTCATTCCAGCTACGATGGCTGTGGTTTATCTATTGTTACTGCTCTACTTTAAGTCGATCGGTGGTTACAAGCCGCTAAGAGTCGAAGAACAACACTGAATATCAAAGAGGGTGTCGTCAGAAAAACATGCACATGAACTATGACTCCCACAAGCGCTTGCCTATTTGCCTGGCGCTTGTTTTTTCATTCGTACCCTCTTGCTTTCCAACCCGCACGTTCGCGCAGGACAATAGTGTTCGGCCAGCGATCAAGCTAGCGATGGAGAGCTTTGTTTCGAAAAACGATGTGGCTGGCGTCGTAACAATGGTAGTTACGCCAAACGCGACGCTTCATCTGGACGCGACCGGTCTCTCCGATCTTGCCAACCAAACCCCCATGAAAACCGATTCAATTCATTGGATCGCTTCGATGTCCAAGCCGATTACCGCAGCTTGCATGATGATGCTCGTGGACGAGGGCAAGATCGCATTAACTGATCCGATTTCAAAATACCTTCCCGAGATGGCTGGACTCAGGACAACCACTGGCCATGAGGTAGCTATCTCGATTGAACAACTGCTAAATCACACTTCTGGTATGAGTGAACTGCCTGCTGGAGAAGCCTATTCGTCACCTACATTAGCTGTAGCTTCAGAAAAGTACGCAAAGCTACCGGTACTTTTTCAACCAGGTAGTAAATGGCAATACAGCCAGACGAGCATCAACACCGCCGCTCGAATAATCGAAGTGGTTTCTGGAAAATCCTTCGATTTATTTGTAGACCAACGGGTGTGCAAGCCACTGGGGATGCGAGACACCACTTTCTATTTAAGCAATGCACAAATGCCTCGGTTGGCTAAGAGTTATACGAAAGAATCGGACGGCACTTTAAAGGAGTCGCCGATTGGGTTGTTGTCGGGCAAAAAGCCAAACGATCGCGATCGAATGCCAGCTGCTAACGGCGGCCTTTTTTCAACGATTAGTGACTACGCGATTTTTTGTCAGATGCTTCTCAATGACGGCAAGTGGAATGGCCAGCAAATCCTTTCCGAAAAGTCGGTAACGCGACTGAGGACTCCGACCACTGGCGATTTAAAAACCGGATTTACGCCAGGAAACGCTTGGGGCATTGGTTGTTGTATCGTTCGTGAACCGCAAGGCGTTTCTCAATCACTTTCAGTCGGTTCGTTTGGTCACGGTGGAGCTTATGGCACACAAGCTTGGATCGACCCTGTTCGAAAACGCTGTTATTTGATCATGGTCCAGCGAGCAAACTTTCCAAATGCAGACGACTCGGATTTGAGAAAAGAGTTTCAAAAGCTTGGGTCTGAGTAACTTGGGACACCAGAATTTATCGCGCCTCCAGCTCAGTTTTTATCATCGTCTGCCTTAAGCTGGACAAAAAGCTAACAATGCGCCTGTTTTTTCAGACCTAGCCCGAGTCCATCGCTTTCGGGAATCGGTGTCTGTGTTAGGATCTCCGGCGGGAGCTGGATTCAGAAACTCTGAAAACTGCATTCCCACATGGATTGGACTACCGAGAAACTCAAAAACAAACGCAATGACGCTCTCCGTCGATCCATCCAGGTTCGATGGATGGTCGAATTCGAGACGTGCCCTGATTGCTCGACCAACTTTACCGATACCGTTCACATGATCCCACTGTTCCTCGTCCTCCTTATTGCTTGGTGCTATCCGCAACGCGGTTGGCATACTACTGGGATTGCAATCTCGGACATCGCGAAATCGCACCATTGCAGGCTACCTAGCCGCGTTTTGGTTTTATTGCGTGTAGTGAATACAGTGTCGAATTGTCGAAGCGTCCGTATAGTTGATTGTGCTTGAAAAAATCTATTCTGGCCGCTTCGTTTTTCGAACAGCACGTCACCGTCTGTTGACTAACAGAAAGAAATGTCGTGCTCACTTCCGCTTTGTCCTTTTTTCCAACTGCGATGCAGTTCACTCTGTTCGCACAATCACCTGCATCCAATGCAAACTCAGGTTGGATTCTTCCCGCAGTCGCAGTTGTGATTGGCGCTGCGATCATGTACGGCATCAATGCTCTACAAGGACGCGACGCAAAGAATCAATCGAAACGATTGCTAGACCAAGCGAGATTGGATTGCGAAAATTTGACTAAGACCGCTGAGTTAGAGAAGAAGGAAAAACTCCTCCAGCAGCAATTCAAATTCGATAGCGATAACCAGAAAGTCAAAGACGAACTTCGAAAACGAGAATCAGCACTTGAACGAAAAGAAGAGCAGTTAAAGCAATCGTCTGATGACGCTCGCAAGCAAGAAAAACTCGTTGAAAACACACAAAGGAAATTGACCGAACGAATGGAAGACGTCGGTCGCAAGAGTGAGCTGTACACGAAACTCGTTCAACAGCAACAGACGGATTTAACTCGCGTTACTGGCATGTCTATTGATGAAGCAAAGAAGCAATTGATGTCGGTCTTAGAAAAGGAGCTGCAGGGCGAGCTGGGGTCTGTGATTCTCAAACACGAAAAGAGAGTGGCGGAAATCACGCAGCAAAAAACACAGGATATTCTGTTGGTCGCCATGCAGCGGTACGCTTCGGCTCAAACATCCGAGAGCAGCACCAGCACAGTCGACATCCCAAGCGACGATATGAAGGGACGCATCATTGGTCGCGAGGGACGCAACATTCGCTCCTTCGAAAAGATCTCCGGCTGCGATCTCATTATCGATGACACGCCAGGCGTCGTTATCGTCAGTGGCTTCGATCCCGTACGTCGTGAGATAGCTAGACAGTCACTCGAAAAGCTCGTTATCGACGGACGCATTCACCCGACCCGCATTGAAGAAATTGTTGCCGCAACCGAAAAACAAATCGAAGCGTTCATTCGTCGCAAAGGTGAAGAAGCTGCCCAGGAGGTCAATATTCAGGGACTGCATGAACGGACCATCGACATGTTAGGCAGGCTCCATTTCCGAACAAGCTATTCGCAAAATGTACTTCGGCATAGCGTCGAAGTCGCATTTTTATCAGGCATGATGGCCGAAATGATTGGACTCAATCCGCAATTGGCGCGACGTTGTGGTCTTTTGCACGACATAGGCAAGGCGGCTGATCATGAATTGGAAGGAGGCCATCCGAAAATCGGAGCGGACTTACTAAAGCGGAACGGTGAGAACGAACAGGTCGTGCATGCAGCTCTTGGACATCACGACCAACTGACGACCGAGTTTCCGTATACGCTGCTGGTCGCTACAGCAGATGCATGCAGTGCATCACGCCCCGGTGCGAGACGAGAATCACTCGAACGTTACATCAAACGGATGGAAGAGTTGGAAGCCATCGCAAAGGGATTTAATGGTGTTGAACAGGCGTTTGCAATCCAAGCTGGCCGCGAATTGCGAGTGATCGTCAGTTCGAAGAATACCGACGATGCTGTTGCTGCCAAAATTTGTCGAGACATTGCCAAGTCGTTCGAAGAGCAGTTAACTTATCCCGGTGAAATCAAAGTCACCGTAGTCCGCGAATCCCGGTTCGTCGAAGTCGCGAGGTAACGATCCAGTAGCTGTCCGTCGCAACGATCAGCCCAATCAGTCCAAGAACCAGTGCTGGTAGTATCGTGCCGAATACTAACCAAGCAAACAATCCCAAGGCCAGTAGATACCACCAAGGCCGGTCAAAAAGGACTGCGCCTTTCGATGGTGCCAGCCAAGTTAAGCTCAGTAGAATGAACAAACAACCGAAAATTGAATACCAATTTTTCACTCGCGACGAACCGGTGGCAGTCTGGACTAAACCCAATTCAGTAAGATCGCTTCCGATATTGCCTATTTTATCGAACATATCGATACGCTGACCAATGGATTTAGTATTTTCCGAAGGTCTTACCGACGTTTCCAGCGAATGCCAACGCTGTACCGCTAACCCAAACGCTACGTTGTCGCCGGTGTCTCCAGCTTCGGACCAGTCCTTTAAATAGCGATAAGCTTTTTGATGCCAATATCTCTTCCACTGATCCAAATCCGAGCCACGATCAATTCGATCGGAATTGGGCCAACGCACATCCGAATTCTCGGCAATAGCCAAACACGATTCTGCAATTGCTCGTACGGCCTGCCGTTGCACTGTTGCCACAAGTGGTAGTCTAGCCAACAACACCTCAACTCGCGGGTCATCGATCAGCAGGATGTCGGGGTTGGCTAAGGAACCCATCCATTGCGGCGCATCGATAGTTAGCTTACCCTGCGTCCAGATATTAGTTTTGTGCTTGGTAAATATGTTTACGTCGGAGTAAAGCCCTGCTGGGTTGAGAGAGCATCGAATGCGGCGACCGTCCTGTTCGTAATCCATCGGCTTGCCGTTAACGTCAATGGATAAAATCTCTACGTCATCCCCGAGCTGCCACTCTAATTTTCTAAGCCCAGACAATGAGTTGTCTGTCTCCTCGATCCAGTATTGAGATTCCAAGAAAACGTATTGAGCTGTCGGTGTTGCAGATAAATTAACCTCGCGAATTTGAAGGTTGCACTTGGTAACCGAAAGTCGCGAGGTTGAATTATCGGGATTCGGATTTGAGTCCGATACGTTGTTCGCCGTCGCAACAACGACCGGATCAATAGAGTAGGTCGGGATCATGTCACGGTCGAGCGCGTAAACTCGAGTTGTCAATTCCGAATCGCTAAGGGGATCATCGGATCGCGGTATGAATCTGACGAGCGTGCTCACTTGGTTTTCGCGGTCCAAACTAGTCGGCTCGGGCAAATGCACTTGAATCCATGCTCTGTCTGGGGCGGGGCACGGAATTACATTGATCCGCAATTCGCTTTGCCATCTATCCCGTAGCGTCGTAGGCACCTCGAGGACAAAGAAAGGTCTTGAAGATACCGAAGTTAAAAATTGGCCAGTTACCGATATCTCCCTTGAGCTAGAATTCGAATTCAGTTTTAACATGAGCTTGCCCGCCAGAGCCTCTTTTCGATGAATCAAATGGTATCGAGAGGCAGCCAAAGTATTCGAATGGATATCCGAGAAGGATTTAGCCAAATTGAGAACAGGGACGTTTGGCCCTTTTCCAAAAATCAGTGCCGGCACTGACTCCATGCGAAGAGCAAAAAATTCCGAGGCAAAGACTTCCATCGTTTGATCTGAATTGATACTGCTAGGCAAGTCCACCCATGGGAGATCCAACCATTCCACTGGACGATTACTTTCGGAAACAACCGATTCATGTCGTTTGGCCTGAATCCACAGATCGCTTACTTCAAGTAACTTTCGCTCCGCTAGTACTTGCAAATGGAGCTTTCCGTTGGACTTTTTTTGCAAGAACCGGATTGGTCCGTTCCGGTTATATAGATCGGTCACCAAAAAGTCGCTAGGCAGATCAACGACGAGCGTGTCGGAAGTAAAACTACCACCTAGCAATTCGATGCGTGACGTCAAAGTTTCGCGATTTTGATCGACCGTCCACTTGGTCGTTACGCGAGCTTGCTGCCTATCCGAATTCGATTTGGGTTTGAGGATCCCCGACCCTCCATTCGGTGGAATCCGCAGGGTCGTAGCATACGGATTGGCTTTCAACTCAGGCCAATCCAATCGATTTTTTGGGTCGATGACTGAATTCCATGTGCTAATTCCCTCGATGCTCCAGTTAGAGCCTGGAGCTCGTGAGTATCTGAGCGTACCACGACGAGTTCGTCGATCGAGGCATTCTGCGAATAAGACATTGAGGCTTTGAGTTGCTGATTGCGGAACCCAGATTACTGAGATTTGAAGGTCTCGATTGGAAATCGCAATTGGGTTGGAATTGCTCGAATCGCTTTTCCATTGCAGCACGTATCGGCGCCTTGACAGAGTACTGCCTGCCCTGGACTCTATCCATTCGGCATCCCCCCAATGTGTACCTACCGGCAACCACTGCAGATCGGCTTCGATTTCGATTTCCCGAGCAAGGGGCATTCCTTTGGGGAAATCGACAATTGTCTTGCCTTGCAAAATATCGTTTTGAATAAATATCTCCGTGTGCATTATGGGCACATTACCACTCTCCGCAATATTCGTCGGCGGATTGGGAAATGTACTACCCGACTTTAGCATTGGGGCCATTACGCTGAACTGCAATCGATCTACGGCTCCGAGCATGGCAACAAAGCGACCAGCCGATGGGTTTGTAACCCGCCCACGCGAGACTATTTCAATACTGTTTTGTGCATCGGTTTCAACTTCAATTGTCGCGTTTGCAATGGGGAGAATCGCGACGTCCAATTGCTGAATGAAAGACTCTCGGTTGCGATCCGTATCGTTGGACTTCCATACAGGTTGTGAAGTCATTTGGATCGAATGCCTACCAGCCTTGTCAGGAGTCCAAATCCATTCAAAACCCCGACTTCGCAACCTGTTACCAAGATTCAGTTCGATTCCATCTACACTGAATCTTGGCAGTTGCAACTGTGAGCCGTTGAAGGGGAAGCGAACAGGGGCCAAATCGTCGCCAACCAAGAAATCATATGCCATCGTAATTTGGTCTGCCGAATTGAAAACACGTCCTCGAGTCCCTACCCGCAAGCTATACTTCGCAGAGAAAGGGTGCGTGCCACGTTCGGCAAACCGGATTCGGTCAGACTTTCCATTCAGAGTGTCCAACATCTCGATTGGAATATAGGCAGTCGTTCCCGCCATGCTTCCTGCATCGTCCATGGGGATAACAATCTGATAGACCGTTGCCCGGCCCCCGTCGGACTTTTCTTGGCCCATTGCGCGGCGCGCGAGTGGCGAATACTCACTCGCAATTCCCCAGCCGATTGCAAGAAATAGTGCTAACGATCCCAAGTTGCCAGCAGCAGTCCGCACGGTCGCAACACGCATTCCGTTCGAACGATTCGATTCTGATTCGCTTTCACCCACGCGATCACTCCATGAAGACCATCTCGCCGAATTACGTTGTGAAACACTCCCGTCCGCATTCACAGGTCTCGACAACAGCCGGTAAATCAAAAAGGCGATGAAACCGATACTCATACCAGTCAAGCCCGTATAGGCAAATCGAGCAATGCCTATCGGAGCTGTATGGGCACACACAATTAGGAATGCTGCACACAACGCCGCAGCATGAAACCGGAACATTAGCAATCGAGGCGTTATCAATGCGACCAACGCAAAAAACAATGCCAAGTACGAACGATCCGAGTCAACTCTCACTACCCGAAAACCAGTCCGAACATTTCTTGTTCCAATGGACGAGTGCGCTTGTTCGACGTTTACTGTTCCCAGCACAATCCGCCAATCTGAGGCAGCCCACTGTGGCACTAGATCGCATGTAGATTGGGAGCTAACGCTGGATTGCGAGGGTGCATGAAAACTTGAGTACCCGAACAACGATGCAATGACCTGTCGACTCCAACGCCACATCGGCCAATTGTCTTGCTGATACATCTGTGATGGATTGTCCAATTCGGCAATCTGCATATTGATAGGCAGCCACAAATAGCGTCTATGACTTAGACAATTTGTATCCGCCAAAAAGTCAGGCCATTTAAAAAGGAAGTTTTCTCCCATGGTTCCCAAGCTAAACTTTTTTTGCAGTCGAGGGCCTGTCAAATTAATGTGCATCTCAATCTCTCCGCCATTTTCCCGTTGCTCGGGCGAAATAACTAACAGCCTGCCGTCCATTCGAAAGGGAACATCTTGACTGATCGAAGGTCCTCGCAAACTAACGGATAAAGGTTCCCAACCGTAGTCAATTTCAATCGAAAAGGTATTGAGGGGCGGTGAACTTGACCGAAACAGAATCGATGCATTTTGACAACCAAACGCATCTACAGCTAAATGGTGTTCATTTCTCATTATGAACCATTTTTTTAACAGTGACTTGTCGGACACCTTTGCGGTCAGAACAGGACTCGTTGTAGCGGCTGTGAAGTTCAGGAATTTATTTCCAGCTTCATCAATGTTCCAGAAAGACGATTCATCGCTACAACGGATCGAAACCTCAGTGGCTATACTTCTCGCTTCTCGCATCACCAAATTGGCGTTGAGCAACTTCGGGACTGCAAATACAGCTTCGTGATCCGCGTTGGTCTCCGAATCAATGACCGCCAGCAATGTGCATTCTGTCCCCATCTGACGAAGATCAAATTGCCAGACCGCTGATCCCGAATTACTTAAGACAGACCTCGAATCTATAGGACTCAGTGGAATCCATTTCTTTCCTTCTTTCAAACGCCAAAGGATGTTGTCCGATGGAAGCTCAATAGATACGGGCTCGTTCCGATTCGAACCCAAAGTAAGCTGAATCTCGTGCCTTGCTCGAAGGGCTGTACCTGAAATACGATCAATCTCTATCTTTAACTTAGCTTGGTGGCGATTAGGTTTCGCGAGCCAAACCAAGTCATCGAGTTGGATGGTGGTTTCTCCCAGGTCCGACTCGGCTTTGTCAAAGTTGATTGAGTGATCCGATACCGGCGATTCAAAACGAAAAACATGGTACTTGCTCATTCTTGGCAAGAATGACTTTTGCCAGCTCGGTATCGACTCGCTTGCCACTAGGTTATCTATGAGAGAATCGCGAAGTTGCAACTCGAACATGCCGCTGTCCTCAACCACCAAGGTATCGCTCCGTTTCCAACTGGGCAATTGGACAATCGATTTGTTTTTAACGCTTCTCAACTGCCCTGAGGTTTTCTCTGAGTTTCGGATCAATCGAATTTCGATTTCACCAACTCGACTTTTCTGAACATGCTCCCAGCTCAATCGCAACTCACTGGCATTCGTAATGGAATCCATTTCAATTTGAACTGTGACAGCATCACTTGGATCTAACGAATGGATAGACAGAACGTTCCAACCAGATGCAATAAAAATTTTAGTCTGAGACGAATCCTGTTCCGCGAAAAAAAGCTTGGCTCGGACGAATGCCAATGTATTTTGTTCGTCGTTCGTCAAGTGTGTCAGTATTTCACAGTGCCTAGTTATCGGGGTACGCTCAAGTCCAACGGCAAAGCGTGGCGGATTAGCGTACCAAGAGAACTCAATACGATTCACTCCAGTCGACTTTGAGTCTACAGTTGGCTCGGCGATACGATTCGTTTCGCATTCCACGTTGGTCAGTCGCCATGGCGATGCGGTATGAACTACGGTGGTTCCCGAGATGACATAACCCCGATCGAACGAAACTTCCGGAGTATCTAATTTTTCTATTTCGCCTGTTGGTAGTGGCGAAATGAATTCTGCAAATACGCTAGCGGGAACCAAGGGAGACGTCCCCTGCAATGCAGGCGCTATACTCCATTGAATCCATCCTTTGTCCACTTTCCAATCAACATCTTGCTGGTTGACGGAAAGTCGACGTAGTCTTGAACCTGGCGGTAGACTCATTCGCATCAATGCTTGTTCCGGCGAGATACTAACTTCAGCCTCGCAGGTTGTACGTATTTCTTGTCCCTCAATGAAATGTTCTAGGTTCTGGGATCGAATCAGTTGCCGATAACGATGGACTTGCGAACCACTTGTGTCATCTTGCAGTCGACCTCCAACGCCAAGCGCTATAGAAAAGGAAATGAACTGACTGCCACCCAGTTCAATCAACCACAGAGACTCGGGGCTTCGAGATGGACTTTGTTCGCGTAGATTTTCCTTTGCGAAATCGTCCCATCCTTTCAGCCGCAGATCAATTTCTGCCCATTCATCCACCCGTCTTACGACTGTCAAACAGTCTTGAACAACCGCTTGGGGAGGTAACGCAAGAACAAGGCAGCTATTGGCACATTTAGGAATTTCAAATGAAAATTTGAGCTTGTTCGGAGTACTGGTTGAATCAGCCCTGGCTGACCATCCAAAGGGATAATGAAATTCGCCCGATCTGGCCATTGCGCTTCCGCTTCCAGTAAGCTCCGAAGTCATTATCGCTATCTGCGGTGAACCCTGGTCATCGAAAATTAAATTCGGCGACGATTGTAATTCTGATCTTGGACCGACAATACTGGGTGTTTGAACAGCGAGTGACCAGGGTCGCAGCGTGACTCGCTCGTTAGGATACGTGGAGCCTGCCAAAGTCAATCGAGATCGTTCCGAAAGCAGATCTGCACCTACTAGTTTCGCGACGTAGTATGTCGACTGCAGCCGCATTTTGCCCTCGATATCTAAAACCTTGGTGCTGGCCGCTTCGGATGGAAGGTGCTTGGAATACTTTTGCATGAGCTCTTCCAAGTGCTTTACATCAATGGGACTAAAGTCATCCAGCCCAATCGAACCGAGATCGTTACTGGGAACAAAAACCCTTCTATACGGAATGCTGCTCGATGGAGGATCCGCATGCTGACCAAAGCCGATGGATACGATCGCCAGAAACAAGCAGACGACCCACGCGCTAACCAGAAATACGCTGAATCTAATTCGATTTCGCTCCATTATTAGACACCCTCTGCTTCGGCAGAAATCGTCGTCGAAGGGGGTAGTGCTAGCGATGCATTATTTGCGGGGGATGCGGCAGTCGCCGTTTTGGACAACACGCCTGAGCCTGAAAGAACGGGAGTTCGAACCGCTGACGGAATCAATGGCGAAGAAGGTCTTAATGCAAACACACTTCGACGCCGCGCACGGCGATCAACCATCCATTTCAGTATTGAGTACATAAATGCAATTCCAATTGCAGCAACAAAACACTGGACCAGCGCAATCGAAAGTTCCCAAGCCCATTGGGAAAAAGCCAAACTGGATAGCAATAGAAGAATACCGATCCATGGCTTTCTGATCCACCTAAATTCCATGACCAAGTACGATCCAATGAGCACGAACATGGCGACTGGTGCCCAAAGCAAATGGCGAGGTGCCGTCCAGACTTTCATTTCTACCGTATGGTCAAGCGAAAAGAAAACGAATTCATTGGTTTGTTGACTAACAAAAGGCTGCGATGTCGCACCGATTTGATTTCCAATGGTTTCCTGAGTCCAGTCACTCTTTCTTCCAAACCACAGATCAAGCCATGCCCAACGGTATCCCGGCAATAAAGTGGATGTATTGCCAATCATATGCACCGTCGTTGGCACGACAATTTGCCAGACCAAAGGAGCACGCGTTCTGCAATTGACGATGGATGGCATTTCTGCTTGGAGTGATTTGAGCCATTGCGACTTGTTCGACCTCCAAAGAAAAACTTCTAAAACGTAGGTTTTTTCGGCTGCGGCAATTGAGTTCAGGCCCGTAGTATCCAACTGAATATCGACGCGATTGACGTCCGAGGGATTGCGATTCGGTAAGGCTTTTCGGCCATTAACGATGAACTCACTGTTGGCGATCCGGCTGGCTGGCAAGCTCAACGAAACCGAATTGTCTCGCGTGTTAAGTCGAACGACAAACCGATCTCGTTGCTCAACTGCATTTACAATCGTCTGTAGCCAAACGGACTCTACATCGCAACCCAATTCTTTTGCATTGGACTGCAAACTCAACCCTCCGACCAATCGAGGTTCCAACTGCGTTCGATCAAACGGAATTAACGACGAGCGGCTTTCACTCAAGGGAACAACTTCCTCGATCCCACCTAACGGCGATTGTACAACACAACGGATACCGTCATCATGCACGATATCTCCAACAAACGCTTCCATGGAAAAGGAATCATCAGGTCGGTCGGCCGCAATCCAAGGCAATGGCCAATCGAATGTGCTCGGCGAATTCAGTAACTTTTCTCGATAGTTCAACCGCTTACGAATCGTCAGCTTCCGTTCGTGAGTTGATTCAGGATCAGTCTGTGTGTCCGGTATGATAAGCTGCACCCAACCATATTGTTGTTCGAATAAAGGGGACACAAAGGGTGGAACCTGTCCAGCAAGCGAGCCCTGAATTAAGTTGGCGGAAACGGGGACATTGTCGATGCTCCATTCGATGGAGTTACCTGGAACTTCGGGAGCACTCAATGAAGTTAACCATTCTTTGGGCACTGCGATTCGTAATGTTTTTGCAGTCCTACCTTCGCAAGCCAATCGCCAAGTTTGGGAAATGTCGAGCCCCTCCTCAGTCAAAGCAATTCTTGTTCTCGCACTCGCGCGAATGACCGTTCCAATTTTTTCCGAAATTCCATTCCAATCGACCCAAGACGTCGAATTAGCAACTCGATACTTCAAAATGGAAAGTCGACTAAGTGATGGACTTGATGACAATGTGGACCCCTGCGCTCCTTTCTGCTGGCTTTGATTCCAGAGTGCCTCCGGAACTCGCTTGAATTTTTCCGATGGACGTTCTCCGTCTCCCAATTTCGAAGTAGGCGATTGAATCGTCATCTCACCACCAACACATATCGATAGTCTCTGTTGCGATTCGGGATCCAACCAGGAGAGCATCGGCAAAGAGAAACCAAATTCGCGTTTCGTGTTCTCCGAGTTCTCTACTAGCCCATTCGAATGAGATAATGCAAACGAAATACTCCTTGTCGGCTGACGGATACTTTCTTCTCTTGAGCTCAATAATGGCGTCGGTGAAATGCTGTCCGTCGGCATTGGCGTCCCGTCGCCCAGAGCTCGGTTTCCGACCGAGCTTCCATTCTTGGGCTGCAACGCATCCAACAGTTCGCCAAGGCTCAGAGGAATAGATGTCGTATTTTGTTGGGTCCCATCACCATCGAGTGCCGATCGGCTTCGAACTGCTATGAGATCTAAGTCGCGGCCCGACGGTTGCAACTGAACTCGATCCACTGTCCAGCCTCGAACATCTAGCTGCAAAAAAGGAAGCAGCCGCACATCGCCCAGAATATCAATCGTACCGCTGAGACGTAAAACCGACGAATCGTAAACAATGTGATAGGAAGCCTTCAAGTCAGAAGCTCGATTACCCATGTTCCAGTGAACAATCAATGGCTCGGTTTGTTGATTGAATCGGAAGTTGTAGTTGAGTGTATCGCTACCGTCACTTGACTGCGATTGCCTGACGAACTGAATTCCAGCTTGTGGCTCCCACTGGAAAGATACGTTTCGCGGCACAGCCAAATCAACACTACCAACGTGTCGTTGAATTCCTTCGACTCGAAGCATAGATAACGAAATCGGATTCGCATCCGGCAAGTTGGAAGTTTGCCATTCAATTGGCAATTCAATTTCAGTCCGAGAGAACGCCTCCTCGAATTCTAAAAGGAGCACCGTGTTCGAGTTTGCTGCAGTTACTTCTGATCTTCCAAATCGATATCCCGGAAAAGAAACTGAAGAGGTCATCGGTTCTCGCCACTGGCTTTGATCCGGAAGTGTGATCAGAAACCGTCGACCGCCCAACGTCTTAGGGCCGCGAATTGCCAAATTCGCCATTGCGCGAAATTCTCCCGCTTGGGTGAGAGGTACGTATTTCGTCTGACTTTCAACTTCGATCGCTTGGACTTGATCGGCAACCGACTTCTTCGTCCAACTAAAGGTAGTCGAGCCGCCTGAAATGTGTGCGATCGCAACTGAATGATCATCTGTATCATGGAATGGCTCTATGACCTCCGAGCCTTTACCCACAACGACCAATTCCCATTGTCCAATCGGCAACTCGAATCGGACGATGGTCGGTACCAAAGGCAGATCCAATCGCAACGACTGTTCTTGAGGAGAATTTCGCAGGTTACATGAAGCTTCGAATTGCAAGCTACGCTGCCCCTGATTGCCTGGTGCGAGTCGCCAA
>JAYVPE010000592.1:0-3631 GCA_043757575.1 Pirellula sp. | reverse complement strand
GCTGTTGGAAAGCGATGAGCATGCCGAGCATTTAGCCGAAGTGCTGGACGTGATCTTAATTGGAAGAACCAATGTCGATCAGGTCAAAAAACGTACTGAGGCTGGTTGGATCGAGTATTTAAGAAATGCAGTGCATGACAATCGCCCATGGAACCATGTTGCACGCGAGATAGTGCTTGCTCGACCGACGGGCCCTGACGTACGTGGAGCTTGTTGGTATTTGTACTCCCGCAAGGACAAACATCAAGATATTGCGGAAGCCGTTTCCAAGGACATTTTTGGCGTTCGAATCGATTGCGCTCAGTGTCATGACCATCCGCTGGCCGATGAGATCAAACAGAAGCATTACTGGGGACTCGTCGCTTTTTTTAATCGATCAAAAAACGTCGATACACGCCAAGGGCCGCGAATTTCCGAATCAGCCACCGGAGGATTCTCGGATTTCAGCAACCTCGAAGGAGCGTCATTGCCAAACGAACTACGGTATCTCGATGATCGTTTCGTCGAGGAGCTTCGCCCCGTCAAGGATGTCAAGGAAGTTGAACGCGATGACCTCTACGATGCAGTCGGCGACGTCGATCCAAAAGTACCAAAATTTTCCCGTCGCGAGCAGTTCGTAGAAAAAGTCCTATCGGATCATCCGTTGCTTGGCAAAGCCATGGTGAATCGGCTATGGGGTTGGATGATGGGCCGAGGTTTGGTCCATCCAGTTGATTCGCTAGATTCCTTTCATCCCGCAAGCCATCCTGAGTTGCTCGATTGGCTTTCTCGCGACTTCGCAGCGTCGGGCTATGACATCGGCCGGTTGATCAAGGCGTTGGCGTCAACGCGAGCCTATCAACTTGCGTCCGCCAATACTGGCAGCGCCGATCCTAAGTGGTTCGCGACCGCCTTGCCCAAGCCGCTTACTGCTGAAATGCTGCAACGGTCGATGCTTGTGATCCTCGATCCCGTGGACCCAAACCAATGGGGCGCGATTGAACAGCAGGTCGCCTTTGCAAATCTTTTCCCCGATGTATTAACAGAGGAATCGATTGCCAACGTTGCGCAAGCGCTATTGCTTTCCAACGGAAAATCGATCAGAGACCTCATCTCGATGAAGCATTCTCGCTTCCTCCAGAGTCTCGCGAATGGAACCGATAATGCATTGGCAATTGACTGTCTTTTTAACGGCATCCTTGGTCGCAAACCGGATGCAGACGAAGTTAATTACTGCTCCGGTTACATAAACAAACGGACCGACAGTCGCAATTCCGCGATCGAGGGTTTAGCATGGGCGCTCATCACTAGCGCTGAATTCCGATTCAATCACTAGAGTAAACCATGACTATTCAATCTGAGCCGGAGAAAATGCTGAATGCGCCCTGCGGCAGCGTCGACCACCGATTGCACCGGCGATTATTTCTGCAGGGAAGCATGGCTGGGGCCGCATCGGTGGCGAGTTTTCAGAGTTTGTTCAGTGTTCCTGCGTTTGCGGATTCGGCTCGCAGCCGAGGTAAACGTTGCATACTACTCTGGTTGTGTGGAGCACCAAGCCAATTTGAAACTTGGGATCCTAAACCAGGGCGACCCTCCGGCGGCCCGTTCGGTTCGATTCCAACGTCGATTCCAGGCGTACACATCAGTGAGCTTATGCCGCGAACCGCCACGATCATGGACCAGCTAACCGTAGTGCGTTCGATGTCGACGGAACCCAAGGAACACTTCCAAGCGATCGACATGCTGACTCGCGGTGAAGCGCCTCGGCCGCCTTTTACTCGTCCTATTTTCGGGTCTGTTCTTGCGAAGCAACTTGGACAACTGGATAGTCCCGTGCCCCAGTTTGTACTTCTCGATCCATGTCCGGAGGGGAATGAGTTCAAGGCGTTCAAAGCGGCCAATTGGGCTGGCTGGCTTGGTGCCGAATACGGTCCGGTTCGGGTGGGAGGCAAGTATCGACTGGAAAACGTGAGTCTGTCTGAGGGAATGACCGATGCTGAACATAGTGAACGCGAGGCCCTTCGTGCCTTCCTGAGTCGCAAGTTTGTCAACGATCATCAAAACCCTGCGGTGCAATCTTATAATGCGGTCTTTGAGCGAGTAAAGGGACTTATGACATCGGCACCTTTGTTCGATCTGAGTAAACTTCCAGAATCAGACCGTGCGCGTTACGGGCCTGGGATTTTTGGAATGCATACCTTGCTTGCTCGGCACTTAATTGAGAACGGTTCGACATTTGTCATGGTTGCCAACGGCATGCCATGGGACTGCCACGTCTTCAACCACGAGACGCATCAGATGTTGGTTCCAGAGATGGACCGAATCGTTTTTCAATTGATCACCGACTTAAAAACACGCGGTATGCTGGATGATACGCTCGTATTAGTTATGGGTGAGTTTGGTCGAACGCC
The DNA here is from genome assembly GCA_043757575.1 of Pirellula sp. GTDB lineage: Bacteria > Planctomycetota > Planctomycetia > Pirellulales > Pirellulaceae > JBKCUI01. Next base: position 1,241 of record JAYVPE010000592.1, on the reverse strand, counting down.
GTGGCTCAATGAAGCCCGCGGTCGAGATCATTATCCCAACGCTTGGAGTATGGCCATGGCCGGCTGCGGTTTAAAGCCTGGCGTAGTCTACGGTGCGACGGACGCAAATGGAGTGGCGGTTTCAGACAATCCTATAGATCAACGCCGATTGTTTGCGACCATTTACGCAGCGCTTGGTCTGGACCCACATGATTCGTACGACTTGCCCGGTTTCCCCACTTTTCATCGCGTCGAAGGTGATGCAGAACCCATTTCTGAACTGCTCGCTTGATTGAAATTGCAATGACAATAGAACTTAAAAAGATCGACCGCTATGCATTCACAAGTGGAGTTTTGGACTTCGCAGTCATGTCGCATGGGCAGCAGCTTTATGCTGCTTGCATGGACGGCATTTATGAATTGCATTTCGCGGAACCAACAGCGGAACCAGCAAAGGAAAAGGCCAAACCAAAGCGAATTAGTCGGCATGCAAGCTACGTATCCAGCGTCGCATTGATTGAATCAACTCATTCGCTTCTTACTGCAGCATACGACGGAACCTTTCAGATTCGTGATCTTGCCGGATCCTTGGCAGGGCCATCCACTGTTGTCGAAAATGGTGATTTTGAGAGCCAACCGCAATCGGAGGAGATCCAACCGCGACTTTCAGAACGCATACACAGTTTCTGGTCCTGGGACATGGCATTGTCGCCAGATCAACGCTTCGTAGCATCGGTGTCGGGACAGTATTTGGCTGGTGCAGAAGACTACGCACCCTTGGCATCCCAAGAACCTACCGTGAAAATCATCGATTCGGAAACTGGCAAATTAGTTCACGCTTTCGAGATGTTGCCTTCGGTGCAGTGCGTTGCATTCGATGTTTCATCGCGTTATGTCGCCGCCGGAAATCTCATGGGTGATTTAGCGGTGTGGGAGGTAGAAAGCGGTCGGCAGTTGGCACGATGGCGCACTAATTCGTTTACAAGCTGGGGGATCATCAAGAGCCATTGCTATATCGGAGGCGTATTTGCCATTTCCTTTTCGCCAGATGGCGAGTCCCTTTACGCGGCTGGCATGGGTGATATGAAGGACCCGATGGCTGGCAACGGAAGGCAGTTATGGCAACGCTTTGAATGGCGTAACTCGCCTACGAACATGAGTCAGGAAACGGTAGCCTCTCAAGCTGGCGAGGGGCTGATGGAAACGTTGGCTTGGCACCCGAGTGGCAGTCATTTTGTAATGGCTGGTCGATTGCGAGGTGG
>JAYVPE010000591.1:0-3633 GCA_043757575.1 Pirellula sp. | reverse complement strand
AAAACTACCAATCCTAACCCGATACGTAAGTGAGGGACCTGCGGAATCGTCCCTCGCTTACGCATCGGGTTGGGATATTCCAATCTGTCGCTCGCCTAAAAGAAACAGCCGCTAGTGGCTGCGGTTCAGGTCAAGCCTTTGCTTGAGGCTTTTTGTAACTTCTGTCCAACCTTCGGTGGCTTTTTCGAAATCAACTTCGGCCCATCGAGATTCTTGCGCGCCGCTAAGCCTCGATTTTATCTTTGCATCTGGCCATACCGGAAACTGAGCGCTGTTTCCCATTGTCAGCCTGGATTCAGCTTTTTCGCTAACTAAGTAATCGGCCAGCAACGCGGCCACAGTTGGATTAGGCGCTTTCTGTAGTACGCTGATCGTATTGGGGATGAACACTGTTCCAAAGCCTGATTTTTCTTGGTCCGGAAACACAATCTCAACAGGTCGCCCGGCTTCCCGCTCGATAATGGCGTCGTCGGTATCCGTTAACCCCCAATCCAGTTCTCCGCTACTAACAGCCAATGCGACTTGTTTATTTCCGGCCAAAACAACCGAATGCTGAATCCATCCATCCGACCAACTCTGCCAATCCAGCGATCGATCCTTGTTGAAGTAAACCCGTTCGGCATTCGCATCGCCTAGCAGCTTATTCACATGCGAAGCAATAACGGCCATGTGGGTGGCGGTTGACCCGTAAACAGGATACGCGAGCCCGCAACGGTGATGCCACTTTTTGTCGGCTAGTTCGAGGACGGTTTTGGGCCAACTTGCAGGATCGGGTAATTTGTCTTTGTTGACGAGCAGTACACGCGCTCGAGCCGCAAATCCGACCCAAGTCCCATCTTTGGCTTTGAAGCCCTTTGGCCATGCGTCAGGAACTTTCCATCGCCGGCTTGCAAGCAGTCCTTGTTTTTGCAAGCGAATCGTATGGATGAGTTCATTGTTCCAAAAGACGTCACACCGAGGCCTATCCTTTTCCCTTTCAATACGAGTTACTAACCCCAAAGTCTTGGATGCTTCGACATCAAATTGGCGAGAGATTTCAGTCCCGGGATTGGCTCGCTCAAATGCATCGAGGATTGGGGTGACATACTCGCGATCCGCCGCAGAATAAAGAACCGCGCCTTTTTCGAGCCGCGGAACACATCCAACGCCGAAAACGAATAATGCAGCGAGATTCACTTCCAGCCAAAATCGGCATGTGCCTTGATGTGCTGTAAGACCCATATAATCCATACAGAGCATCGGTTTTCGTGTGAATTTAAGAGTTATGATAGCAATTTCCAACAGATTACTTTGCTAGGAATTCGCCACCGAACTAGTTTACATTGTAGGTCGCACTTGCGGGTTTCGCATTGCGGCCCTCATCTCCCTTCCCCTGTGGCGAGGTTAGCTCTCGTTGAGTTAATCTCGCCATTTTCGTTTCCATGCAGCTTAAATGCAATATGGTGCCAAGGGCACGCTCAATATGTAGTCCTGGGAATTCCGGAACCGACTTTGGTGTCGCGGAGCGACATCACCGATCATGAAACGAAACAGGGCCTCCATGCCCAGTGCAATGCACCTCGCATCCACTGCAAGACATTTCGCTTCAAAGGTTCAACGTGGGATAGGCTTCCAGCCTTTCGATTCGAACATGACAGGCTGGAAGCCTATCCCACGTTGAGTTTGGCACATGATTAAGCGGCGGCCAACTGAACTTGGCCAGTTTTCGCCATTACACCTTCGATGAATTCGTCGAAAATGCGAATGTCCAGTGCGCTTGCAGCAGTCGACTCGGGGTGGAATTGACATCCAACAACGAACCAATCGTCGCTGTTGCTTTCAATTCCTTCGATAACTCCATCTTGGCATCGAGCTGTGACTCGAAAGCAATCTGCCAATCGGTCGATGGCCATGTGATGCCTGCTGTTGACACGAATCTCTCCCTCACCGTAGACACGTCCCAAGATGGAATTCGACTCTACCACCAAGGAATGTCGATGACTCGGGTCATGTGGATCCTTGTGCGGTATGGCTGTTGGCATATCTATCGGAAGGTGATAAAAGAGATTGCCACCTTGAATGACATTGATCAATTGAAGTCCGACACCAACTGCCATCAAGCTCAACTGGCGATTTGCGATTTCTTGAGCCAATCTTCGATCGAACTCTTCGCGTCGTGCTTCCATTGGTCGTACCGAGCTGTGCAACATGTATCCATCGTTACGAGGATCCAAATCGCCTCCGCCCACTAAAAAGAAACCGTCGAGTCGATCCAGCAATTGTTCTAGACTGGATGGATCTGTCGTGGGTGGTACCAAAACTGGGATACCACCTGCGTTAGCAATAGAGTCAAAGTAGCCTGCGGCAAGATAACAGTAAGCAGGTGTACCTTGGTTCGGGGCGCGAAAATCGCAATTCAAACCAATGAGCGGCCGTTGGTTCATTCGATAGGATCCTCCTAAATGAAAAGTGACGTGTCGCAAAGGATTGAGAGGATCGTCGGTTTGGTAGTGCAAATCAAAAGGGTTTGCATTTCAAACCGTGAGTGACGCGAAGATGAAGTAAGCGATGCTAATTCGGATTCGCATGCGATTTAGGCAGGTAGCTCAGGAATCCATCCTTTGCTTTCGAGCGTTCTAAATCAGATAAGGAACTTGGCGCACCGTGAAGTGACTTAAGACCTTTAACGAATCATTCGTTTGCAATCTCGCTTGGAACTCAACCTCTTGTTGCTCGATTCCGATCCCTCATTCTCGCTGACTAGTGACGGGTACTAATCTGCGGGGAGATAGGCAGGAAAGTAGTCGTAACCAATGCTAATTGCAAACGTGGTACTACATTTAGTATGTTTGATAAATGCTAGCACGAAGTTGTGTGCATGCATTCGGGCATTATGTTGACAAAGCAATCGAATCGCTACTTGCTCAATGGTCACAATTGGTTCAAACTAGAGCAAAAAGAGGGTCAAACTCGAAAGCTCTCGTTCGTCGCTAGAACCAACCGATATTATCCTATGAGCACCGTCACCATTCCCCAGCCGATCCAGCTTTTACCTGCAAAAACGATCGATGGCAAAAAGCCAACGCGAGAGCAGGTCCCAAAAGGGGCTTCTCTTTGCGAATACTGCACGGCTAAATGTTGCCGCTATTTCGCGTTGCCAATCGATGCTCCCACATGCGAACAAGATCTGGACTTCATCCGCTGGTATTTATTGCATGATCGCGCGACGGTTTTTATTGAGGATGGTACTTGGTATTTGTTGGTACACACTGACTGTAAGCATTTGCAATCGGACCACCGATGCGGGATCTACTACACCCGACCGCAAATTTGCCGCGACTATTCCACTGCAAATTGCGAATTCGATGAGGATGCTGTCTACGAAATGTACTTCGAAACGTCCGAGCAAGTGGCTGAGTACATGGAAGCTCGTTTCCATTCTTCGGATGCAAAGACCCTTCGCAGCCCTGAACCTTCGCTGTTGCCGATTCTCTAGTTCGACTGTCTCAAATGGCTTTGATTGAACCTAGAACATTGAAGGGGTTCCGCGACTTCTTGCCTGCGGCCATGATCCCGCGCGAAAAGTTGATGGAGGTCGCCCGCAGTGTCTACCGGCGGTATGGTTTTGTCCCCATCGACACGCCCGCCCTCGAA
>JAYVPE010000590.1:0-3646 GCA_043757575.1 Pirellula sp. | reverse complement strand
CGTCGGGTTACGAAAAGCAGTCTGGTTTCGAACTGTTTTTCGCAATGTCCACCGCAGCAATACTTTACAACACAAACGTGATTGCCCATGAATAATCCTAGCGCCTTGCCGCTGACTTTGGCACGGGTCGAACTTAAACTTTATCGCATGCGAACAACGCGTTCGGCGAGAATCTGTTTGGCTGCAAGATTGGGGATGTATCCGCGTGCACCGTAGACGGTTACAGGCTGCTGAAGATACCGCCTCAGGTTTAAGCTCGCTGTCGATTGCACGTAAGTAATGACCTTGCCTGCGTCGTCCGTCAACGCGAACTCCGGTTGCCCGCGAATGCTTGTGTGGACTTGTACCAACCAGCCCGATGCATCCCCTTCCATCATAGGGTTTGTACCGACTGCACTGGAAACACTATTTCCGTTTGCTCCGACACCCGTAGCTGACGCAGGCGTAACATTATTGGCCTGTCGTATTGCAGCCGTCATGGCATTGTCCGAGGATTGCTGAGCGATCCAAGAGGAATCCTGAGCTAAACCCAGTGTGCGCTGTCGAAGCGATTCGAAGCGTTCGATTCTCTCGACAAGCAATCTGGATTCACCACGCACCATAGCGGTGGCACCGTTTTCTACCCACCCTGCCGCTTGATTCCTCAATGCAGAAAAATTCCATTCCTCAGTGGGGCCTGCAACTTGGCGTGTCAACTGGACGAGTGCCGATTGGATCTCAGGCGTTCGAAATTCCTCAGGGTCTTGTTCGTTGCTGGATATATCTGCATTCAACCTAGCAGGAAATGATGGAGACTCGATACTTCGAAGCGCAGGGTTCAGGCCATGCCAAGCGGTTGGATCGAGTGCAACCGGAAAAACTTGAGATGAAACTTCATTCGGATAGCCAGGGGCCGTAGACTGTGTCATGGAGTTCATGCTGGCCGTGTTATTCATACCAGTGGTCGCAGAGCCGAAGACAGGTTCTTGAGAATTGAGCCAACGTGAAAATGTTGTGGATGCATCTGGTGGCAAGGTCATGGATGGCCCATGTTGACCGGGGCGAGGCAATCTATCAAGTCGGCTGTTTCCAATGGGACCGATTCGTCCAACGTTGCCTTGGGATAGGTTCGTATGATACTCCTGAGCTATTCTCGTGGTCGCTGGAACGCGATCCGCCTCGATAATACTGAACCCGATTAGTCCGAGCAAACTACGGATAGGCCTAATGCGGAGCGTTGGATCGGTCGATTGCATCGCTTCCCATTGTCGCTGGCCATCGATTTGATGATCGGTCGAAATGGCTTTTCCGATCGTCTTTTTGTGATTGGAACTGGCTGCAATAGGCCGAATGCGGGTCGAGGTCGACAAAGGACTCTCCGACTCCTCGGTGTCCATTACGATTGTTTCTGGTTCGCTAACGGTGATGTCAGACGAATTGCTCACAAGTCTGGATGTGTTGCCACGAGCCTGGACATCGAGAGTCGGGGAATGTATTTTTACATGAACGCCATCGGCTGCCATCTTGCCTTGAATTTCAGCTTGCTCTCGTTGAATCTGCTGTTCCATTTGATCCAGCGCTTGCTTTTCATCCGACCAGACGACTTTGCCAGTCTGTTGTGATGGTTTTGTATCCTGGAGGTAGTTTGCCAATTGAACACTTGCGTCATTGAGATTGCTCGTTGGCGAGTCCGAAAGTTGCGATGTCTTGACCCATCGAAACTCCCCTTGCGGCGGAGCGATACGGTACCAAAGCAGCTTCCCCCCGTCCTCAGTCATTTGCAGTTCTTCACCAAGCACTTGAACTAGTTGCGATTTTGCGAGTTCCATTTGCCACATAAAATCGGATACGTCGGTCAAATCGCTACCGACCCACGCTGGGGATTTGTCTTCGATAATCTCTGCCGATTTCCCACCTGGCAGCAGGTACGCGATGTTCGATGGAATCCAATCATAGCTACCAGCGGGCGGTCTAATTCCTGACCAGCCATCAGACGATTCCATGTATACGTCGACTGCTGCACCATTCAAAAGGGTGGACGTCGGGTAGTATTTTTCTGCAGGCCCAGATCGGACAATCGCCTTTTTGGTGTGGACCGATCGTACCTTTGGCTTATCGAAATGAGCCGCCACATACGACGGGACTTGCTTGGCGTTTCCTTTCGCGGCAGGACCGTCTGCCAGAAGTGGCTGTGCCCAAACAATAAGTGGGCCGCCAACGAGCAGGGCTATTGCGATGGATCTAGGTCGACTGCATTGGGTTTGGCTTCGCATTTTGGCTATATCCTTCATCGAAAGCTAATAGATGCTGTTCCGGAAGCTAACAACACTTGACTGATTTGATCGGCAATCGTGCTATCTGGTTCTCGTGACTGTAGGATTCGCAGTTTGCGCATGGCCTCTGGATCTGTCATGGATCCCAGCAATGCAACAGCGCGGCGTCGGACGTTTCGATCGGCACTTTCCGCCATCCAGACCAGCCAAGGAATCCGATCATGGAAACTGGGATCTCGAGCGATCGTATCCATTGCCATGAGTCGCTGCTCGACATTGCCTTGAGCCAAGTCGATCGCCATTTCAAGGTGGGATGGAGTCATTCCGCGGCGAACAAGTTCGTTGAACGCTTGTCGCACAATTCTTGTTTGCGAGCTCGTGAGCAACGGCATTAGGTTTTCCAGAGTCCGCTTGTCGATGCCGCTGATCATGGTGAACTCTTGAGTTTCGGAAGCCAGTTTCGCTTGCAATCGCAGGTTGCCCTGCAATGGAATGTTGGCTTCCGCCGGTTCCGCCCCAACAGATGGCATCTGGACCATTATCGTCTTTGCGACAGTTCTCGGAATGGAAATATTCATGTTGGGTAAGTGCGAGACGGTCGTTGCAGCCTGATCCTTTTGAGTCCCAGAATTGGAAAAGGTAGGAATCGTTGGCATGACAAGCTCGCTTTTCGAAATCGTCGGCACTGACTCAGCAGCGGATGCGGACACATTGGAAGGCTCACTTTGGATGATCATCGCGTCAATGGATGCAATCAGCTTGGAGGCGTCAGGAATGTCATTTCGGATGAGAGGGCGGATTTGAGCCGCTAATTGCCCACGTAGCAGGATGGATTCGGGAGAGTGAATGTGGTCGGACTTAAGCGACTCGATTAGTTCCGTCATTTCGGACACGGTCGGTCGAATTGTTCCGCTCCATTGTTGGATCCGCTGTTCCAACAAATGAAATGCGATGGTGCGTTTGCTTGACTCAGCACTTCCAAGTTCCTGAACCATTTCGAAGGTGCGGCTTGGGTTGAGTTCGTGCAGTGCCAGCAGGATTGGCAAAACATTCTCGGAATGCTGTCTGGAGATGTGGGCTAGTTGTTGCTGCCACTCCCATTTGAGCCACTCTTTCGAGGCATAAGGCCAGCTCCACACGGCAACTAGAATACAAACCAAAGCGAATAAGAGGTGACGAAACCACGAGAAATCACGATTGGATTGATTCGTGGATTCGCTCAGAAGCCAATCCACATCAATTCGAACGACCTCTTTTTTCCCGTTTCTTCTGCCTGGCATCAATTCGATTTCGATTGCAATTTTGGGACAACGTGCGGTGACTCACCGACCAATTATTTTCTACCATCTAGGCATATAGATTAAAGTCACGATGTGCAACAAGCCCAAAATGCT
>JAYVPE010000589.1:0-3662 GCA_043757575.1 Pirellula sp. | reverse complement strand
GAAAAACTCTTTTTGATCTCGCCCAGGATCTTCGCATCGTCTCCCTTGGTTCCAAAGAAGTGACGAACTCGCTCGTTGTCTGCTACCATTCGCGACTGCAGGAAGCCGCGTTCAGGAACCAATAGGACAACGCCAATGTTGACCGATTCTCGACGTGCCAGGTCGGAGCAGTATTGAACAATGCTGTAGTGGCCTTTTGTGGGATTCATAATTTACCTCCGTCAGAAAGGTCTATAGTGAGTTGGGGAGGATCGAACAATCTTGATTCAATCGATTCGGCAACGAACTCTGCACGTTGAACTAAGTAATCTGCCAACGCAGATCGCACGTTGGGTTCCAATTGCCATTCGTGGGGGATTAACCCCACCGCATCCTCGAGGCTAAAATCCATGGCTCGCAGTGAAAGCTTATCGTCTTCGCTGCTTTCCCTACTGAAGAATACGTTATCTAAGTTTACTCGGTTTGATGGCAGATAGTAGCGGTCGGTATTTCGCAGCCAAGTATCGATCACAACCAATCCAGAAACCGCCTCTGGATTATCGATTTTTTCGAGTAATCGCTTGTCTTTGCCCCAGGTGGCCCCATACTCGGATCGAGTAATGAATGCCGGCCCTGGCTCCGCTTTACCACTTTTGAAGAAAGGCAAGTCGTCGATCTCAGTGATCTCGATGACTGCATAGTCGAAAGTTGGCAGCCCAAGTTTAGCCGCAAGGTGCGTGCCTAGAAAATCCTTTGCCAACGCATGGGGGCCATCGGGATTACCAAGCGCTTTGAGGTATCCCAGTCCAGCATCCGTTCCAACTATCAACGTGCCTGCTCCGGAATTCACATGGTTTATAAACTGTGTGACTTCGGTCGGTTGCCACTTGGAAGTGGAATGCCAAGGTGTATTGATCGTCATCGGCATTCACTCTAGTCAATATCCAAGGTTGGCAAGCTGTTGACGATTTTCATGGTTTCGAGGCTGACGGTGATGACACGTTGGAGGAGTTCGAGGGGGTAGCTGGGATTGTTCATGGTTTCCGTTGCCCAGAGATTGGCGTCGTTGACGATGCCACTGTCCTTGTCCGTCGTGACCGCTTGGCGCTCCATTACCCAGTCGATTGCCGACTTGCCGTTGACGACGTAGTCATACGCTTCCAGCGGGATTCCGGTTACGGTAATGGTCTCGTTGTAGATCACGGTCGATTTGTCGTTAACGCTCTTGCCTGTCACCGGATCTTTGAGTTTCGGATGCTTCATCTTGACGACGCGAAACTGCTCCGGCTTCAGTGCCGATAGTTTCCCAATACTACCGGTAAGGTCGAACTGGACCGGATAGCACTCGACCGTTTCGTAGTTCAGATGCCAATGAGCCAAATCGCGACCCGCTTTTGAAAACGCTTGAAAGTCTTCGAATTTTTTAACGGCTGGAATGCGGGGAAGCTCTTTGCTAAGGTTGTCGGCGTAGCGAGTGCGGTAGTCTGGCGAATGAAGGAGGCCGTAGATGTAATAGAAAACGCTTTCGTTGGTTATAGAATCGTGCGTCTGTTTCGAAAAGTGATTGCGAAAATGCGCAATCCCACAATGCGTAATCGTATTGACGGATGATACTTCCTGGACATCACCGAAAAGATTAGGATCAATCGTGGTTTCCGTGTAGATAGTAATTGGAAAGTGTTGGCCTTTTTCGATCATGTCATAGCCAGGCAATTCGTCGACGAGGATGCATGAAAATGATTTTGCGCCAACGCCTGAAACTGAGATAGCAACATTTGTTTTTGCTGAATCATACGGAAACATTCTTGGCATTTTTGACACCAAGTCGTTCAGATTGCGGTCAAGATAGGCCCACACTTTTGTGAACGGGCGGTAAACCGACTTAACGACGTGCGCTGGTACAAAATCGTGATGTTTACTTCGGGTGAGATCATTCCTTAACGCTCGCGTCCAACTAATTTTTGAAGGATCGTTGTCAGGCTCCTCTCTGTTTGAATCAACCAACCTATTATAGACTTCGATCATTCGACGCATGTTGTTTTCGACGGACGCCCTAGACATATTACAGGCCCATGCATCTCTTCCGGATTTCATACCACCCGAATAGACATGGAATAAGCCTTCCGCGTCGCGTCCTGCAATTGAAAAAAAATTGTCAAACGTGTCGTCTCTTTGACTTATCCAATCAAAATGTCGATCCTGCTCAATTGAAACCCACTTTTTTTGGGAACGAATACCATTAACACTGGCATACTGATCAACGATTGATAGTTTTTCCTCACGTGTGAGGTAGTCACCGATGTCATACCATTGGATTATTGCACTCTCTGTTGCGGCTTTTGCAGCGTTCTTAACTAGAAAAGTGATCGCAATAGGCGCGCGGGATCCGCTCCCGAAAATCTTACCTCCTTCTTTGCGGGAGTGTTCGCCAGACGTTCGTTGATTGCCTCGCAGATGAAATACGTAGATTTTATCGAATTCCTCCGCCAGACATTTTCGTACCCCATCAGCTGTGTTGGCCTCCAAGAATCCTGCATTCGTTACAAAACCTATGATTCCAGAGTCACCAAGCCTATCGCTTCCCCATCGAATTGCTCGTAAGTAGGAGTCGTAGAGTGCGTTTTTCAGAGTTGCACTTGAATTTGCGGCGTAGGTCTGACGGATTCTGTTGTCGAGTTTTGCATACGAGACATTTTGGTTATTGTCATTGGCACTCTCCTGTCCAGCCGAGTACGGTGGGTTCCCCACGATGACCCGAATATCCAACTTCTTCTGCTTCTTGCGGCGTTCGCTGTTATCCGGAAAGAAAGCATCGAGCATGTCGTTGCCTTCGTACATTTGAAACGTGTCGGTTAGACAAATGCCGTCGAAGGGGACGTAGGCGGGTGGCGTGGCACCGACGGCTAGCGCCTTGTCGCTCATGATGCTGTGGTACACCGACTCGATGTTGATGGCTGCAATGTAGTAGGCGAGCAGTACAATTTCGTTGGCGTGGATTTCGTGCTTGTACTTGTGCGGCAGTTGCTCGGGAGTAATGAGTCCGCTTTGCATCAGCCGAGTGATGAATGTCCCGGTGCCAACAAACGGGTCCAAGATGTGGACCCCTTTGCTCCCAAGCGTCTGCCCAAATTCCTCTTGCAAAATATCGTTGACGCTGTGGATGATGAAGTCGACTACTTCGACCGGAGTGTAGACGATCCCTAATCGTTCGGTCATCCTCGGAAAAGCGTTGCGGAAGAATTTGTCGTAGAGTTCGACAACGATTTTCTGCTTGCCTTCGGCCTTGTCGATCCCCTCGGCGCGACGGCGCACCGAGTCGTAGAATTTCTCCAGCGTGTCGGCTTCTTTGTCCAGTCGGTGTTCGTTCAGCAAATCGAGTATGTTTTGCATGCCCTTGGATACTGGGTTGTTGCTTGCGAACGAGTAGCCGGAAAACAATGCGTCGAAGACAGGTTTGGTAATCAAATGCTGTGCCAGCATCTCGATCACTTCTTCGTCGGTGATGGAATCGTTGAGGTCGTCGCGCAACTGGCGAAGGCATCGATTTCCTTTTTGTTCTTTGGGTTATTGAGAATGGCTTTGATGCGCCCGATGTGCGTCTGAGCGATTTTGGCAATGTCGCCAGCCCATTCCTCCCAGTAGAGTCGATTGCCGCATTTCTTGACGAGGCGTGCGTAGAGCGC
>JAYVPE010000588.1:0-3665 GCA_043757575.1 Pirellula sp. | reverse complement strand
CATCGAGCAACGGCGAGTCGATCGTCGTCTGTGTGGTCGCAAACAATTGTCGTGCAGTCAAAAAATCGAGCTGATTGTTGTCCGTCTTCTTTGCTAATGGAACACCTGATCGAGCCAACGCCCAAAGCCAGGTGCGCCGCAACGCGTTTCCTGATTCACTGTCCTCGACGTGAAGACTATTGGCGGAGTTAAAGGTCCATTTTTTTACGCCATACGCTTCCCAACGTAGTCGGTCGTCCGCTCGCCCTAAATGCCGCTCCCAACTCGATTGATCGTTGGCGTCTGGGTTGAGCGGGGTGGATGCAAAGTCCAATGCGGCCAACGCACCGATCAGCTTATTGTCGTTTGCAGCAATCACAACGTTGCCTCTGCCCACTAGCCACCAGCCGGCAGCTCGCGTTGAAGGCGATGGAGCACTCAGAGTATTCCGTATCCTCGCAAATGGTATGGCGATGTTCAATCGTGTTAAAATTTGTGCACACCGAAGTTTTGCGGCCGCAATTATTTCGGGCTCCGCGGAAATTGGAAATTCACCTGACATTGTTTCAAGAATTGCTCTCACTCCGGCCTTTTCGAATTCGGGAAACCATTTTGCTTCAGACCATCCTTCAAATGGGTTGTTTGCGGTTAGTAATCGTTCCAAAGACTCGGCTTGTTTGTCCGTGAGCTGCCCGTTTGCAACAGACTCTGAAAACCAAGGTTTCGACTTGGGAGCAGGAGTTGCGTCCCTCGCAACAACGCGATAAACAGCGCCCGTAGTTCCTCGTCCACCGACGCAAATAAGCAAACTTCCATCGGCTCCTACACATATATCGGTTGGGGCAAAACCCGTAGTGCCACTCGGTTGCATAAAGACTTCTGCTGGCACCTTATTAGGGATCCGTTTGCTCTCCTCAAGATTGCTCGATGGATAGACTGCAATCACTCGGCCAAAAGTCCAGTCCAACACGAAGACTGCATCATGATACTTCTTGGGAAACGCCCGATGCTGGTATACTGCCACGCCTGTCGGCGAACCTCGCCCCAACTGAGCTAAGACAAGCGGCATCGTTATCCGATGATCCTCGTCCTTCCATGCCTGCCCGCACCAACCTGCATCCGAGCCTGGACCCAAAACCATGACGCGAGTAGGACGATACCACGGCAAAGTGGCTTCACGCTCGCAGTCGCTATCAAACGTTACAATTTGACCATCAGGCATAAAGTCAAAATCATAACAGTTGCGCATTCCATGAGCCCAAACACCTCTTTTCGAAAAGTCAGGGCTAATTCGCCATACGGTTCCACTGCGGGCACGCGGTACTGGACTAATTGGGTCGTTCTGAATTTTAGAAATGTCACGTGCAAAATTGCCTGCAATCAAATACCAATAGCCATCCGGTCCACGTCGTATCGCATGTGCAAAATGCTCGTCACCTGTTGGCAGCTCCAAAACGCGTTTCGGATTGGGATCCGCGATCAAATCGCCGTCGGTATCCTCACTGAGCCATAGTCCACCGTCGCTGACGTAATACAGTTTGCGCCCTTCCGACCATAACCCTTGAGCTCCCTGCTTTGGCAGATCGGACCAAAGAAAACTCCGATCGAACTTTCCATCTCCATCGTCGTCAACAAGAGTTCGGATGTATCCTGGTCCAGAAACAACAGGCCGTCCGAGGCCATCGAGCGTCATGCAGAAACAATCATGCACCATCGAATCATTGGCAACCTTTTGCACTAGAAAACCGTCGGGGACAGAAAAGGGTGGGTCCTCGTCCGCTCGAGCTCGATTTGCGAATCCGTCTAAGAAAACGATCAACAGCAACCCAACAGTCAAGCAACAAGTTTTCCACTCCCTCAAAATCAACACTGCCAAAGCTCCCAAACCGATGTATTATCTAGAATTAGGGCAACCAACATTGTCAGACCCAATCAACGTAATATTAACGGTTTTGTATATTTTAGAAGCCCGAAACAACCAACCTTAAACAAATACTCGCATAATCCTCTCGAGACCATGCATTGTCGAACGTAAATTCTCAACTCCTAAATTTTGCGTGCCCAAAGTGCCAAAAGAAACTTAGAGCACCCTCAAACCTAGCAGGACAAAAATTGATTTGTCCCAAGTGCTCATCTCCGATTCGAGTACCTGGCATCGTCGAAACCAAAAGTGACGATGACGATTGGTTATCACTAAACAGCCCTGACGAACCTGCAATCCTCCCAACGCCTGAAAAACAGTCCATAACGGTAACCAAGTCGCCAAAGACAATGGGCAGAAGTGTTTTCGACGATGACTTGCCGGAACTGCTGTCTGTCGACGAACCACCGGTTACGACCCCTGACGCAACCTCTGCTATCCCCTCAAAACAAAAGTCAAAATCGTCGCAAGCTATCAATCCTACCTCAAAACCTAAACTGGTTCTGCCAGACATTCCATTGCCAGAATTCGATTTCGCGGACATCCCACTCGCTCCGCTCGACAGTGAAACGTTGATCGGACCGACGGCTTTGATGGACAACGAAGAAATCAGTTTTCATTGCAAAGTCTGTGGCAGTTTACTTAATTCCAGTCGGTCTCAAATTGGCACTGAAACAAGTTGTCCAGACTGCTATTCTAAAATCCGCGTTCCAAATTCGCCGCCAAAGAAGAAACCATCCGAAGTTAAATTGGATTCAGATCTAGCAAGCGTTACTTTTGCGCCTATTGATTCGCTCAGCGTAAAAGGTACGAATAACCCTAGTGAAAAGACCAAGGAAATACTCGATCGGGCGGAACAAACACTTGAGATGGAGCGAGAAGAATTCGATCATTTGAACGGCACGTTCGACACTAAACAGTGGATGGGTTTTTTGTTCGGATTTCTTCGAGACCCGCTCGTTATCGCGGCGGCCATAGGCATAGGAGTTATTACGGGTGTCTGGTTCATTACTATGGCTGGAACGCAGATTTTTATCTTGCGGCTAGCTATTTTGATTCTGTTTTGTGTTCCGATCGCGGGCGTCATCTGCATGTGTGGGCTTGCCGTGTTGACCATGGCAGCCAACCGGACTAGCAGAGTTATCGAGTGGCCATTTACAAGACTTTCTGAGTCGATTGGTGAATGTGCAATCGTCATGGCCTCGATCATGGCTGCGAGTATCCCAGGTGGAATTCTTGCTGTCGGTCTAAGTTCGTTAAACGCGCACCCGATGGTTGCGTTGGCATTCGTCTTAATAGGGATCTGGGGGCTAACTCCCATTCTGCTTCTTTGCATGATCAACAACAATTCTATTTTCGAACCCTTCTCAAAACCGGTTCTTCATTCGATCAAGAGTCACGCAGAAGCGTGGGGGGCAATGTATATGCAAACGGCGGCGGCCCTGGTCCTATTCTTTCTGTTGTTGGTAATGCTCAGCCTGCAGAGACTGGTTGGCGACTTCCTAT
Organism: Pirellula sp.; assembly: GCA_043757575.1. GTDB lineage: Bacteria > Planctomycetota > Planctomycetia > Pirellulales > Pirellulaceae > JBKCUI01. Next base: position 259 of record JAYVPE010000588.1, on the reverse strand, counting down.
CGGGACTGATGCTACCATTTGCTTGCTTCTTTGTATTCAATCAATACGGTGTGCTTGCAGGCCGAATCAGCCACGTCACAGATATAGGATTCGAAGGGGACTTTTCCGAAGACAAGCCAGTCTAGCGACCTAGAAAAGGCCGGATCCCAATCGCATAATTGCACCCATCTTGGAAAGGGCTGGACTGGGCAGTTGAAAACTTGCTATTGATAGTACCTATTGGGCGTCGGATATGCTGGCGGTTTCCTGTCGTGAGATA
>JAYVPE010000587.1:0-3678 GCA_043757575.1 Pirellula sp. | reverse complement strand
GTTAGCCCCGGTTGTTGGCGAGTCAACCGACGCTAACGCGTTGCGGCTAATTAAATCAACAAACCGTTACGCGTCGGGTTGTGAATAATCCAGGCTAGCGTGCTGCCCTCGTCTGCTATTCAAATCGCAGGTGCTTTACCGACTCACCGGAGTCTTGCAATTCAACTAATGCCGCGATACCAATGTTGAGATGTGCTGTAACAAAGCGTTCGTTGACGGATCGATTGCTGGCGGATGTCTTGACTCCCTCCGGTGTCATCGGATTGTCTGAGACTAGCAATAAAGCGCCTTTCGGGATGTGATTTGCAAACCCGACGACGAACAAAGTTGCCGTCTCCATGTCGATGCCGATCGCCCGCGTCTTAACAAGATATTGTTTGAACACCTCGTCATGCTCCCATACTCGCCTGTTGGTGGTGTAAACCGTTCCGGTCCAATAATCAAAACCCATCTTGGCCATCGCAGCGGATACGGATGCTTGCAGACGAAACGAGGGTAAGGCTGGAATCTCAGGGGGGAAGTACTCATTGCTGGTTCCCTCGCCACGGATTGCAGCAATAGGCAGAATGAAGTCGCCTATTTTTGTCTTCTTCAAGCCGCCGCATTTTCCGAGAAAAAGCACGGCTTTTGGCTCAACCGCTGACAGCAAGTCCATAACAGTCGCTGCCATCGGACTACCCATTCCAAAGTTTAGAATGCTGAGATTTCCCGACGTGGCGGATTGGATCGGCAATCCATCCCCGACGATTGGAACGTCAAAGCGATCGGAAAAAAAGTCGACGTACTGCGAAAAGTTGGTGAGCAAAATATACTTCCCGAATTCATTCAGCTCTCGGCCCGTATATCGAGGCAACCAATCTCGAACAATGTCTTCCTTTTCCTTCATCGACTTTCCCTAATCTGCGTAACCACCTGGAATTTTGCGGCCACGTGCTATCCATATACCGAAATGACGACCAGAATGACGACCAGAAAGACGGCGGAAATGATGTACCTTTCTGAAGTCGTCATACCTGAATCAAACAACCAAGACATTAAACAACCAAGATATTAAACACTGACCGCCTCGGGCTGAAAGCCATTGACACCTAGTTTCCACACGATGCTCAATAGTTTCAGCACTCACCATCTTACTGCGTAATCGCTACGGCTTACCGTTGACAAGTCCCGCTTCGGCTAGAAGTTTTTGCACTTCTTCCGTTTTGCCAGTTACCTTCTCAGCGATTGCCAAAGCTGTTTGCTTTGCGTCCTCTTTCAACTCGGCAACCTGCATTGCCTTAATCGCAATCTTGAGCATTTCGATGTCCGGATAACGCTTTAGGATTTCAAGAACCATTTTCTGTTCGGCTGGCTGACGTGAAGCTTCGAAGGCGTTCTTGCACATGGCAACGCGTTCCGGCTGGTTCATTGCAAACTGCCTTGCAATCCGAATGTAACCTTTCATTGCGCGGACTTGAAACTTGTCGGCTGGCCCATTCTTTGCCAAATCCAACAACACAGGCGCGGCGTCGATTGTCATCCAATCTCCCAGCAAACGACTGCTAACGTCCTTCAATTCAGCATCCGAGCTTTTTGCAGCATTGTTCATAGCTTGCAACGCGTTGGTTCCGCCAACCGCTGCGAGAATTTCTAGCAATGCACGCTTAGTAGATACCGACGATGAATCCAAGGTCTTAGCGATTTGAGCAGCGCAAACTTCACGATCTGGCATGCGGACTGCAGCGGTCTTCAGAGCTTGCTGGGCCACCTCAAGGTCCTCTGCGTGACCGGGCGCCGCCACTTGTGAAATTAGTACCGAGAGACTGTCTGCTGGAACAGTCGCACCAAGCGACTTGAGTGCCGCAGCACGTACCGACTTGTCCGAGTTTTTCAAAGCCTTGACGAGTTCCGTCGTAGCTTCGATTCGTCTCTGACCCACCACTGCAATTAAAGCTAAAAGCACTTTGCCTTCGGCTTTCGGAAGTCGGCCTAAGATGTCTTTGTTGATGCTTTGATCGGGCAGTTCTGCGAGGGCTGTCATTGCAGCTTCTGACAATTCTGTATCCGATTCGCCTGCAATTCCCAGGAGTGGCGAAACACAGGTTGCGTTACCGACGCGACCAAGAGCGTTGATCGCTGACAATCGCACTAGTTTCGGGCCGGCTCCGGAGGCCTTGACGATGGCGGGCAATGCAACGGTTTCCTTGCGATCTGCCATAGCTTGAATTACCAAGGCAGCCCGATCTGGTGGTGCGAGCGTCAATTCAGCAGCCAAGGCAGTGTCGACGTCACGTCCGGACAGTTCGCGCGCGGCTTTGAGAGCAACTTGGAAAAGCACTTTTTCAGGACTGTGAAGATTTTCGAGCAATAGCGGGATCCCGTCCAGTTTCCTTGCAAGAATGGCACCGCGCGTTGCTTCGACAATTCTCTGCATCGGCACCTCTGCTTTGCGAACATCGTCGTAAATTGCGGTTGCAAGGGCCGCGTTGCCTTCCAGGAGTGATCGCTCGGCACAGAGGACACATCCCTCCGCCACGGCCGACCGCACATTCACCGGCGCACTGACGATTGCTTTTCTAAGAATCTGAGTGGCGGCAGTGTTACCGATCCGTCCGAGGGCCACAGCGGCAGCCGACGCAACATCGGCATCTTTGTCCTTCAATCGAATACTCATTGTTTCGACCGCACTTGCATCCCTACGGACACCAATCGAGTTGATCGTGCCTATCAGCAATCTTCCTTGTAAAGATTCACTAGCTTTTCGCAGTGCCTCGTCCACCTTAGGCCCGGGAATCGCTTCCATCGCGATTCGTGCCCAGGAGGCAAGCGAATCGTCAGACAACAACTTGGCCAGTTCCGGAGCGGCATCGGCCGAGCCATAAATAGCCAAGCGTTTGCACGCGATGGCTTTGTCGCCGGGAGGTGAGTCTGACTTGAGAACGCCGATTAAGTCGCTCTCTTTCTCCATGGTGATGACTTGGGATAATCCGATTCTACTCGTAGCGAACGTAATCGCTATGTAGGTTGAAAGGAAAAGAAGACCACATTTCAAACGTCTATTCATGATTTTAGTTCCGGTAGTATTTTTGGTAACGTTGGGGCGGGATAGATTTCCCGCCTTGTTTTTTAAGTTGATTCCTAGACTCGCCATGGCTCGCGCAACGCTTCGGAGCGCAAACGATTGGCAGGTTCATCGTTGATAAATTCGTTTTTAGCCAAATCGTATTTCACTTGGCGATTTAAGAACAAAGCGATGTTCGCCGCGTGGCATGCGATGTGTGCGTTGCAAGCAGCTTGTGCATTTCCCTTTGTCAGACCTCGAGACTTCACGCAATCGATGAAGTCACGCACATGGAAGGTGGCAGGGTAACCACCAATTTCTTCGACCGTCCTGCCCGCAAGCAGCTCCGGCGAACTCAACACCATTTTGCCGCTGTCACCGGCCTCAACCCAGCCCGTTTCGCCTTCGAATCGAACGGGGCACGACCCCAATGGAATCCAGTTTTTTTCACGGAAGATCAGCTCGACACCGCTCTCATAGCGAGCGACCAACTCCCCGTTGCTCGGAGCGTTATATTCGACGGGAGGCGGGCAATCGTCGACTGCCCATTGACAAAGGTCGACGCAATGCGACCCCCATTCCAAAACACCGCCGCCAACGAGGCCACCACCCTTCTCGAAATTGAAACCATCCTTGAG
>JAYVPE010000586.1:0-3678 GCA_043757575.1 Pirellula sp. | reverse complement strand
ATCTCGCCGAAGTTATTTTGAGACAATCGCTTGATTGGGATGGAAGTCGTGATGGGCATGGCGAAAGAATGGCAAAAAAATGGGTGGCAAAAAAATGGGTGGCAGAAAAATGAAGGGAATGGAGTTCTGTGAATTGCCTAGACGGCGTCTGGGCAATTGGCTAAATATGGCGAAAAACGGATCGTGTCACATTGTATTATTTTTTTGCCACTCATTTTTTTGCCAGTTATCGAGCATGTCGTTGAAATGCTTTTCGACTTTGGTTGAAAAATCGGTTCCGATTTCATAGACGTCACAAAATTCGACGAATGCCCATCGTCCATAGGTCTTGAGGTTGTTGACGCCGGGCACCCAATAGTTTTCCATCGTGGATTTCTTTTCTTTGGCGTCTTCTCGACGATAGCCTTTGATCTCAACTATCAACTGCAAATAGTCTGGCGTTCCATCGGGACGAGGTGGATGTCCATCGTCAATCAAAACAATGAAGTCCGGGCGATACTTCCTGGACTCCGAACCAAACTTGTAGGGAGCTTCTAATCCTAGATTGTGATTCTTGACGTAGGAAATAACCTTGGGATGGGATTCGGCGACGCGACAGAATTCCGCTTCCCAGTCGCTATCCAGAATGACCCAATTGATTTGGCATCGACGAGAGTCGGTTTCCCATCGGTCTGTTTTTGAAGTGTTGAATCCAACGAATCGAGTTGAGCCAGCGGGGTTGTATGGATCAAGGACAGCTTTGATAGGGCACTGGCCGATTAGCTTGCGAGTGATACCAGCCCAGCAACCTGTCAGGACATTCTGAAGAAAAGTGTTCGAGTTCTCGACAGGCTCGGCAAAAAATCCCAATCTCCGCGCTCGACAGGAGGAAGATCGCTGGTGATGGATTGGAATCGCGGACTATGTTGTGGGTAGCGACGCAATGGGTGTCGGCTCGAGAGCAACAGTTGCGCATCAGCGCGGCATGAATGAGCTAGCGGCGGGGAAGCGTATTGGCTGGGAGTAATTAGTTTTTCGATATGCTTAGCCGACTTCCGCAAACACTATATTTTCCGGTTTATAGCGTTACTCCAAAATCGCCGCGACTATCTCGCCATATGCTGTGAATATGATTCGCTATGTTGCCAGCCACGTCAGGCTGTGTATTGACGAACTCGATCAAGAACGATGGACCTTGAACTCGATATGCATGACCAACGCCCGCCTGCAACGCACCTTCCCACGAAAAATGAACCGCGTCCCAACCACCCGCACTCTGAATGGCTTGACGTCGATCGTCAGCGACTTCGTCCGGTACTGCATTGATGTATTCGTTGACTAGATCCTTTAGCCGCGCCTGTTGTGGAGGCGAAAGCTTCGAATAAGGAATTCCAACAGGGGACTCTTTGGGTGGCTGTTGGACTCCTAGCGTTCTATTTTCTCGAGGCGCTTTATCCGCAATGACCGCGACGCTGCGTTGTTGTTCGGATAAGGACTGAACAAGTTCAAACGCTAATGTCTCCTCAAGTCGCAACATACGAGTGCCAACCGCGATTCCCGATTTGTTTTCTGTCTGTACGACGGCTGGATTCGCCGCAAAGGCTTGCGGTGTCGAAGAAACAACGCGATCACCATCCATCAAGAAGTTTAGGGATAGATGATGCCCCTCGATGCTCAGCCCCCATTTTTTGCCAGCTTGAGGAGTTCCAAAAACAGTAAAGTAATATCGCGTTGGATCTCGCAAGGGACTATTAGCTTTGCCCGCTTCAAGTTCCTTCAAAAAATTCTCCATATTCATGATTTGGGTCGATTTGCGATAACCGATTTCGCTCAAGACGCTTCGCAGCAAAGCCGTTGCCGCTTGACGCTGGCTATCGTTCATCTCATTAAGCTGCAGACCCTTACGTTTATCCTTCGGGATAATTTGCCAATCTTGGCGTTCCGGGCTCTCGACGGGCATAATCGCTTTGCTTTTTTGCGAATCATTCAACGATGCAACCAATGCTGCCGCTGCAGTTGCAGCCTTTTCGGTTACTCCGCCAACTTTGTAAAAGCTATGACCAAATTGATATACGCACAAAACACCCGCGCACGCAAACGCGAATAAGTATCGTTTTACACTCATGTTCAAGCTCTTATGTTGGAGTAATCTCATTAGGATTTAGGTGGGTTGGTGGCATTCTCGAATTCTTGTACGATGGGCCAATCGATCTGGTCGTTTTTCCCATAAAATACGTTCCCTGCAGCTCAGTATATCAAGAACATAAGCGAATGGGAAAACGAGGACTAATGTTTCCCGTGATCGTTTGCACGCGGATCGATTGGCAGATGCTGTTGATCTCGATGGAAATGTAGTTTTGGCATTGCCTCAAGCAGTGCCGTCAAACCGTCTTCAGTGACACGATCGCCGTCTAGATAAAAGGATTCCAAGTGTTCCATACCATACAGATGCTTAAGCCCTACGTCTGTAATTGATACGTCGATAAGATGTAAAAACCTAAGCGACGTCATTTTCGCAACCGTTTCCATGGCAGAGTCGCTCAAATTCGGGCTTCCTATTCGTAACAGGAGCAGTTCGTTCAATAATGGCCAGCCTTTTATTCCTTCGTCGGAGATGATGCAGTTTGGCAAATTAATCGATGATAATTTGGGTAGATTGCCGATCACTCTCGCCGACTGATCTCCGATAGGCGCTTTCTCAAGTCGAATTTGTCGAAGGCCTTCGAGGCTTGACAATACATCCGCGATTTCGTCGGATACATCCGCGTGCGTCAGTGAAAGTACTTCAAGTCCTACTAATCCACGAAGCTGTTCGAATCCCGCTTCATCAATAGGTGCATTAGATCGAATTTCGCGCGAGTTCCCTTGCTGAACAGCCAATACTTGTTCGTGAATCGAAGGACTGGGCCGTTCTTCCGTTCGTTCGGTCTTTGAACCGCAGCCACATTGAACGCAAATCAATGCGGTAGCCAGCAAAGCGCAGACTTGCAGGATTGGAATACGAAAAAACATCTTCAACATTCCATATCAACCCCTTGGGTGGAACTTTTGGTGGATCTTCTTCAATTTACTATTCTCGACGTGCGTGTAAATCTGTGTCGTTTGAATGCTTGCGTGGCCGAGCATTTCTTGGATCAATCGCAGATCCGCACCGCCTGCCAATAAATGCGTTGCGAACGAATGTCGCAATGTATGCGGGCTGACCTCGGAATCGATCCCAGCTCGGAGGGCAAATCGCTTGACCATTTCCCAAATAGCCTCGCGTCGTAATCGCTGTCCGGTTCGCGAAAGGATCAACCAAGGGGATTGTGCCAATTCCCGGTTAGCTGCAAGGATGGGTCGATTTTCCGCAAGATATAGCTCGATGGCTTCCACGGCGCGCTCTCCCAGCGGCACCATGCGTTGCTTGCTCCCTTTGCCCTCGGCCAAGCAATAACCGTCCTTCAGGTTGACGTTGGCGACCAAGAGATTGCTGATTTCAGAGACACGGCAACCGGTCGCGTACATCAGTTCGAGGATGGCGCGGTCGCGAATCCAGTGCGGATCGAATTTTTGCGGTGCCGCTAGAAATCGATCGACCTGCGCAATGCTCAAAACCTTGGGAACTCGTTGCCAGACTTTGGGCGTGGTAAGTAATTCGGCTGGATTGTCAGCGATCGCGCTCTCAAGCTGCAGAAACTTGTAAAACATCCGAATCGC
>JAYVPE010000585.1:0-3680 GCA_043757575.1 Pirellula sp. | reverse complement strand
ACCACGCATCACTCGAGGCCAAGGCGACTGGCTAGGTCTTACCTCGTACGACTCTTTCATTCGCTACCTTTCTCCAGCTTACGCCGACGCACCCTGACCCCTTTTCCTTTCAACATCAGTGGGTGTCCCCATTTTACGCACTGAATGTCCTAGAACGTTGCTGGGCGGAACATTTTTCCGCAAACAAACTTGACTCAACTATATACTGAAGGGTTAAACTCGACCTATGGAACCAAATAATGATCAAGCTCAGTAGTGGTGTGTGGTTTTTTATCGCAGCGGCGGGACTTTCATTTCTGTTTTCTGTGTCTTTGTGGTTTAGTGGGTATCGTGAAGAAGGGGTCTTCGTCGGAATCTGGGTTCCCTCGATCTTTTCGTTCGGTAATTTGCTTTTAACGAATCGAAACTCCGGACGATGATAGCGCCATTTTCGATGATCGCGCTGATTTTCTTCTTGGGATTCATCGCTTCCGCATGTACCTTCACTGGTGCGCTTTTAATCTGCCGCCAAGAAGAGCAGGATTTTGAGGAACGGGCAATCGCCAAGAGGCAAGACGAAAACGATCAGAGTGGCTAGAGATTCAACTGTGAGCAAAAGCTCGTTTGTCGTTTTGCTAGTTGACACTCTGGCTTGCTATTTCATCCGGGCTTAAGCCGGACAGGCTTTCTTTTCTCCGAAGGAATTGTGTGACAACTTGCCTTGAAGTGCTGCTGGTCAAGCGACGGTGAGCCATCGCCGATTTAAAGGAGTTGGTAACGCGGCGTTTCGATACAAAACTCTTTGATCGGAACTTCGCAAGAAAGTCCTCCCCTTGCGGAATCCTCTTCGTAACATCACTTCCCGCGTACGATATTCGCAAACGCTTCGCTTGAAAGGACTTGCGGATTTCTATACCCGTTCGGTCGTATTACGAAGAAACGCAATCAAGCAATCTGTTCAAACGGATTACACAAAATTGATAAACCCGCCAGGGTTCAAACGCACGAGGCGGCGATGCCAACTGCCGTGATGACTATTGCGTGGTCGTCGAATAAATGGCTCTCGGATGGCCTCAAAGTAGCCGCGAACGCCTAGAGGCTCAGGTCACGATCATAGTAATTCTTTCGAACATGTTCCTCGCAATCAGTCGTGAAGCACCAACCGAGATGATATTTCTCACTTTTCGGGTTGGTCGGATTTTGGACTTTCTGGGTCACCCGCATTTCGACATCGATCACTGCAGAATCGAACCTGTTCCCAGACCTTTTCCCACTTCTTACGCCAAGTGAACGGCCGCTGGCAATGGATGCAAATTTTCTCTGGTAGGTACGGTTTCTTGTGAGCCATCGAAGTACGTAATTGTTATCGGCGATTGGAATTGACGGTTTGCATGAGTATAGTTTCGTTACAACCCAGGGTCTCCTATTGCCATGAAAAAGCTCGCAATCAAAAGTCTATCGGGATCCGAAATCGACCGCATCATTCAGATGGCCTGGGAAGACCGAACGAGCTTTGATGTGATTCGAAGTCAGTTTGGCTTGACGCCCGGCGAGGTCATCGCAGTAATGCGACGTGAACTCAAGCCATCGTCGTTCAGACTATGGCGAGCGAGAACGACCGGCAGGAAGACGAAGCACGTTGCCTTACGAGGTTTCGAAGTCGGACGTTTCCGCTGCCCAAGTCAGAAGACTCGGTAACATGCCCGTCAAACGCATTCGTACCAAGCGATGTGAACGTTGCCAGAATACGAATAATGTTCTCTTTCGTGTTCGAATAGACGAATCACAACAGTGGATCTTCGTATGCCCAGATTGCCTCGAGCGTGTGAAACCTGATAACCCGCTATACCAATATGGTGGGACATGGAAAAGTAAGAAACGGCATTGAATCAAGCGAGTGCGGTCGCAATTCTGTTACACTTGGCGTATTGATCTCATGCCTACCCCATTCCCATAAGTCAAACTCATGAATGCCTCGCTTTTTAAGAACTTGTCGACCCTTTGTTTCGTTCTCGGATTCGTGTCCATCATTGGTTCGATAGCCATATGGTTTATGACTGGAGGTGAAGCGGCTGAATCGAAGGCGCATGCCGAACGATTTGGAATCTTCGTTGGATTATGGGCACCGACTTTTTTCGCACTTTCAGGCAGACTAGAACGCTATTCCGAGACTGCCAAGACCTAGTCCAAAGTGCAGTTTGAGAGCTGTAGCTTTGGAACAAGCTTGAAGTCGTTGACTGGTGCCCGTTGCGAAGCGAACGTTACTACACTTGCCAAGAAGCTACGATGACATGGCTGGTAAAGCCCGTCCGGTGTGAAAACGCTTTCTGAAGAAATGCGTATCCTTCCCGAACGTCGCCATTCGCTTTCGAATGTCGTTTGTTCCTCGTAGTATGAAAGTGCATAGAATGTCCACAGAAACAATGGCTAAGCCAACTGCAACGAAAACGATCGTAGAAACTGCAATCGGCAACAGCAGCTTCAATACTCTTGTTGCAGCAGTAAAGGCGGCAGATCTCGTAGCAACGCTTAGCGGGATGGGACCATTTACGGTAATGGCTCCGACAGACGAAGCCTTCGCCAAGTTGCCAGCGGGTACTGTTGAGTCACTGGTCAAGCCAGAAAACAAAGCAAAGCTAGCTTCAATCCTGACTTATCACGTTGTTGCAGGAGCTGTACCCGCAGCAACAGTCGTTACGCTTAAGGAAGCGGGCACTGTCGAAGGCTCAAAGATCACCATCGAAGTCAAAGATGGATCGGTATTCTTAAATGGAAACACGAAAGTGATCATCACCGATGTCCATTGCAGCAACGGTATCATCCACGCGATCGATACCGTTTTGATGCCACCATCTAAGTAATATCGAGTTCATTGATCGATAAGGCTCGTTTGCTATGCAGTCGAGCCTTTTTTGTTGGCAGGCTCTATGCCGTGGGACATTGCCAATGTTCGACGTTAGCATCGCCACTAGTAGAGCTATGGTTGTCGTTACTTCAGAAGCTCTTTAAAACTGATTTGACGACAATACGTCTGTGCCCGGCTAAACGCAGCCTTGCATGGATGCTGCTAACACCAGTCCGACCAGCTCTCTGTTACTAACGGAATGACGGCGTCCAGCAGCCGCATCGGCTCGTCCATTCCGTACTCCGTTTGCATGAACGCTAAACCGATTTGCGTTTCTCGATCCGACCAGTTCACTGGCTGTCGCAAATGCAGCAGGCAAGGTTTGGTGTTGGCTCGGATCTGAAATCGCTTTGTGAGCATGTGCCAGATGATCCAATAGTTCCAGACTGAGACGCCAATCAATGCCCACATCAGGGATCCGTTCCATCACATCCTCCGTGATTAGAAATGCGTCGATGCCGTAGCTGTTAATCTTCTTTGGCAGTTCTGATCCGTCGAAATCGTAACGAATTCCGACGTTGACTTGTCGCGATCGTGGCTGCCAACCCTTTACAAAGTCTCGCGTGGACCTATCAATCTTGATGTCGGAATTGATGAGCACGCCAGGACCTCGCCCGATACAATTCGACCTAGCGACATCCACTGCAAAGAGCGGCTCGGGGGATTGCTTAATTGGACAGCGCCACATTAGACCAGTTTTTGGTGAATTTGCATGGCGTTCTAGGGGGTAGCTCACGGTAAGTCTTCCTTGGGAATGCAGGATTTTATTCGATCGGGATTTATACCTTGATTGATC
>JAYVPE010000584.1:0-3683 GCA_043757575.1 Pirellula sp. | reverse complement strand
GGCTCTTAAGACTAGCGATTTGAGCTTTCAACTCGACAATCGATTGGCTTCGAATCGCAGAATCCAATTGCGAGACATTCCAATCGTCCCAGTCCGCAATCGTCCTGCCTCCGCCGGAAAGACGCCAGCTCGGTTGCGACAATTCATGATGGCAACTAGAGCAACTGTACTCAGTCAATTCTGGCCATTCCCGTATCGTTGTTCTTCGGTCGATGGATCTTTCCGCTCGAGCGACGAGCAGCTTCAGTCTCGTGATCGCCGACATTATCTTTCCGATGCGCCACCTTTCAAAGCCGATGGAAGACCCTGTACCAATCGGTTCGTCCTGGGTGTCCCAATGCTGGGGATAACGACGCAAGAAACTTTCGAAGTCGAAATGCATGGGCGGGTGCCCGGCCGCCATTAGCCTATGATCCACTTCGCGATCTAAGAGGCCACTGCGATTGAGTTCACCAATGTGGCAAGACGAACACACCTGTGCGCGGCCGACTAGGGATTCGACGTTTAACATTTTGGTATCGTCAAATCGACTTTTGCCTAACGCTTTCCACTCACTGGAATAATGCTGGCTGCCCCATGCGTCGGCACTGCCATGGCAAACCTGGCAGTCGGCACCTAGAGCAAGCTTCGTTTCCGGTGCGTTCTCGCTAGCGTGGCACGAAACGCATTTTGCCTTGAGAATCTCGCGATAGGCTTGGGATGAAGGCTTCAATTCTTCATTGACCAAACGGGAAACAATTTTCGCAGATGAAGCAGTCAATAAACTTGTGTAAGCTTGGGCGTGTGGATCCTGGTCAAACCAAATTTTGCCAGCTCGTTGCCATAGTTCAGTATCGGGAGCATTCGATCCGTGACAAGCGGTCGACATACATCCGACAATGCTCTGTTTCTGCATACTGTCGCGGGGATTCACCGAAAAATTATCATCTCCAAACGCTACCACCCATTGAACGACGAACAGACCAATAGCGAATTGCCGTGAGTATCGAAGTATCACGGTGAAGTCTCGTGGGTTAGGAATCGACGGACTTCGACCACAGTAGGTGTCACCTTGGTTGCAGAGGCCTTTGGTGGGTCAACATGGTATCGGTGACAATCGACACAATCGGCTGAGGCAACATGCTTGATATTTCCTAACGATTGCGAGCGTTTTTCGGCATCTTGAATGTGACACATGCGGCATTTTTTGATTCCTGCAATCATCACCTGGCGTGCTTCTTCGTGCGAGTTCGTGTTTGCGGTTGAATCGAAAAGATCATTACTAGATTTGTAGGCTTCCGCATGGCATTCTTTGCAAGAGACCATTAAGTGCGCACCGTGTGTAAAAGCGGCATTGCGAAGCCATTTTTGGTTCAGATTGGTTGGCATCACTATCGAATCGGAGTTGGAGTCCTGAGCTAGCTGGTGGCACTTCTTACAAGTATTCCCACCGTCGCCTTGTATGGCCCGAAGTCGCGTTTCGCGATTGATAATTTCTTCTTCCATTTCTTTTCCGATCGCACGGTCGGGCTGAGTTTCTAAATCAACTTCATTAAAGCGATTCTTTATAAACTCCAGCAACTTGACCGGCAGCAGCGTATTGATCGCATGATTTGTCTGCGGTCGATCCAAACCGTGCGGAACGCCGTCCAAATCGTGACAGGCGACACAGTGTTTTTCAAACTCGATCGGCTTATAAAGCATATGCGTAGACGATTGAACACCTGCAACAGGAACTGATTCCGACAATTCCAATTCCTCGTATCCTTTTAGTTCTACGTCTCGTGAATGGCAGTCGCGGCAAGTCAATTGAATGAATTTATCGGCATCGACCCGGTCTTTGTACAGTTTGCGAAACCTTTCCGGCAACATGTCAAGTCGCTTTGCATCCTTACCCCCATTCGATTTCGGCTGTCCGGGTCTCATGTGTTGAATGTGGCTAAAAAGAATAGTACCTGGATCATGTTTCAGCGATTCGAACTCCGAATGTTCATCTGAAAAATTACTGACATTGTTGGTCGTTTTGCCAATCTGTACCAATGCAACCGATGACAACTTTGCATGGCATCGTGAACAATCGTTATCCGGCACCTCGACAAGACTGCGATCAAACCCTAGGTGTTCGCGGTGGCAGGTGCTGCAACTCTCGGATTCCAAAAACTCCCCTTTTGTGTGAGACGCAAAATGGTCGGTCACAGTATGGCACGTTCCGTTGCATTGCTGATTGTTCTTGGCAATGTTATGTATTAAATCGCCACCCCAAGCATCCTTTCGGATCGGAACGTTTGGCAAATGGCATTTTTCGCAGCCAGTCTTATTCCAAGCGAAATGCGGCTGAGAGAGCTCCCCGGTTGTAATCTGCAGTGCACCATTGCTCGTAAACATCCAACCTGAGTAAGCAACACCAATCATTAGACCGAGCAACCCCATCCAACGCTTACGAGAAATAAAACGATCGAAAGAGGCGTGGTAGTGCCTATCAATCTTCGCAGCACGTTGCCTTCCGTTTTCTTGCATCCGAGTCCCTTCACCGATTCTATTACATGTATTTGAACGCGAGAATGATATGGGTTATCAAAAGCACGCCCAAAAGCACCGATACGCTGGCGTGGAAGGCGATCCAGCCATGCAACCAGGCCTGAGCGCGGCGTTGAGTATCATACTGTAGACGTTGTATAGACAATTCTTCCAGTCGATCGACAATCGGACGAGCAGTTGCGGAACAAGAGTCCCGCAGCAAGGAGAACCAATCTACGGATTTCTGCTTAGTCCTGACGGGAGATTGTTTGCTGGATTCGCCTCGCGACAATTCACCCTCCGAATGTAAAATCCCATCCAACATAAACGGCTCAATCACTGCTGCATATTGTCTCCATAGTTCATTTCCATCGTCGGTGTTGAACTCGTTTTCCGCATCGATCTCAATCCGGAATCGGCTTGAGTCTTTGCGTTGAACTGCACCAATGACAATGGCCTTCGCTTCACCCGGACCGTTCGGGATCATGACGGTGCCACTCAACTTCGCGGACACACTATCTAGATTCGGTAGCTTCCTCAAGCCATCTGGTTTGGGACCATAAGCGACGGTCAGCATTCGACGGGCGTTCAAGGCCGCTTGAACTGAAACATCGTCGATTTGGCAAGCGATGGTTTCATAGGGTAGGTTGCCGAGCATCCATTTGGGTATAACCATCTGCATCACCCAGCCATAGATTCCGCTCGCTATTACGAACAACAAGAGACAAAATAGGGTCGTACTAAAGGTTCCGCCCAAACGGTACCCAGAATGGATGAACGCGAGTGGTGCAGTCGCCAAGCCGAGCCAAATATGTGCGACCATCCAGTACTTCGTTGGAAATAGTTTCCAACGCCGGAGTTTCTTTCTGGGCCACAGCAGCAACTCGAACAAGATTATGGCCGCAGCAACACTCCCTACCACCAATCCAGGTAGCGAACTGCCAGATGCCATTCGACCAGACGAATGGGAATATGCAGCTTGCCAAACGACTCCAACCAAGACCAGGAGGACTGCCAATAGAATTGATCCAAGATGAAGTTTGAGTTTCCGGATCAACAACACGCATCACCTTTAGAATCAACGGCCATTGCCCCAAAGAATCATTCTCCGTAGTGGTTAGACTTTAGCCGTTTAACGGTCGACTGTCAACTTTCCCGACCCTGAGTATAAGGTCTTGGATCCGTTT
>JAYVPE010000583.1:0-3684 GCA_043757575.1 Pirellula sp. | reverse complement strand
AAGCTGATTCCAAGTCGCCGGACAAGCTATCGTTGTGTGGTATTTGGACGAGAGAAAAGGATGGGCAAATGCTTTTGGAATTGCCAAAAGACTTCGCTGCAAAGAAGTACTTTATCGCATTGACGGTCAGTAGCGGCGATAGGTTTGCTGGCCTGCAATCCAACGATTTTTATGTCTACTGGCGACAGTACAACAAACGCCTCGCGCTGATCGTACCGAATATGAATATTCGATCGAACGGCGAACCAGAATCAAAATCGTCGGTCAAGCGATTGTTTACTGACACTGTGCTATTGGATGTTCCGATCGTTACGATGGGACCACGTGGTGGTGGACCGGTGATCGATGCTGACGCACTTTTTGTCGGAAACGCCTCGAAGTTTTTCGGTCCTTCAGTTCGCGTGCCAGATCCGCAATTGATTAAGGTAATCAAGGCCAAGTCGTTTTCCAAGAACGCCGAGCTTGCATTCGAAGTTGTCGCTGCGGGCGGCAAACTGCAGACGCTGCACTTTTCATTCAGCGAAGTACCCGAGGAGAACGGCTACCGACCACGTAAAGCGGACCAACGTGTTGGATACTTTTTAACGAATTACACAGACCTAGGCAGCTACGACCAAGACAAGAAGCTCGTTCGGTTTGTCACTCGATGGCGTTTAGAAAAACGAGACCCAAGCCTAAAAATCAGCCCACCCGTTAAACCCATTCGATTCTACGTTGAGCATACAACTCCTGTGCGCTACCGACGTTGGGTCAAACAAGGGATAGAGTACTGGAACAAAGCGTTCGAACAAATTGGATTCTCTGATGCGGTCGAAGTCCTCTACCAAGACGCAAAAACGGGCGACAACATGGACCTCGATCCCGAGGACGTGCAATACAACTTTGTGCGTTGGCTCAATAACGATGTCGGCACGGCAATCGGACCTAGCCGTGTGCACCCGCTCACTGGCGAAATCCTTGACGCAGATATCATTTTGACCGATGGCTGGATACGGCACTTTAATTTCCAATACCATGACATGATGCCTGATTTGGCAATGGAAGGCATGAGTGCGGAGACTGTTTCCTGGCTCGGTTCGCATCCGAACTGGGACCCTCGATTAAGACTGGCACCCAATGCCAATCGCGATCATTTGAAAAGTTATTTCGCAAACCAGTCCAAACTTCCATTTGGCGGTCACCCACTTACCAAAGTCGATTCGGCTTTGCTAGGTGACCAACCCTACGATGGATTGATTGGCCGTACGAGCCAAGTGAACGGATATTGCTCTGCTGCCGTCGGCATGCAAATGGACATGGGAATGGCTCGATTAGCGTTCGATCTGTTCGATGACGAAGGCAATTTGCCATCGTCAGAAGCAACCAGTCAAGAACCCAAGAAAGACGAGCCAAAAAAAGACGAACCCAAAAAGGACGAGCCAAAGGTAGAAGAAAAGAAGCCTGACGAAAAGAAACCTGAGGCAAAGAAACCGGAAAAGCCCAAGGAAAGTCTTTTGGACGGAATGCCTGAAGCTTTTATCGGACCGCTTTTGGCCGAATTGGTAGCACACGAGGCTGGTCACACGCTCGGACTGCGGCACAACTTCAAGGCATCGAGTGTTTACACTTTGCAAGAAATCAATTCGGACGTCATTAAAGGAAAAAAGACGCTCGCTGGATCGGTAATGGACTACATTCCGATCAATATGCCATATGAAATCGAGGGGGTAAAAGTCGAGGGGGCAAAAATCGAGGGAGCAACCCGTGGCGATTTCACGATGACCGGAATTGGTCCATACGACTATTGGGCCATTGAATATGGCTATACGCCCGAGGACACCAAACTGCAAGACATCCTCAAGCGGGTGAGTGAGCCTGAGTTGCAATACGCTACCGATGAGGATACAGGCGGACCAGACCCAATGGCGCGTCGGTATGACTACAGCAAAGAGCCACTTGATTATGCAGAGAATCAAATGCGACTCGTAAAGCTATATCGATCGCGATTGCTCGACAAGTTTGTAAAGGACGGAGAAAGCTGGGGCAAAGCACGCCAGGGATACGAATTAACCTTGGGTGAACAGATGAAATCCGTCAGTATGATGGCCAACTGGATTGGCGGCGCGACGGTAAACCGCGACAAGAAGGGCGATCCGGGCAACCGTCAGTCGCTCATTCCAGTCGCCGCTGAACGTCAACGCAAGGCGCTCGCTTTTGTTTTCAAAAACGCTTTCCGCGATGAATCGTTTGGAATCACGCAACCCATTTTGGAACGTTTGACTAACGACAAATGGATCGACGAAGGGATGCGTTCCATGGGCGAATCAACGTTCCCGATCCACGATCGAATCTTGGGATATCAAGCGTCGACGTTGACCATGCTGATGAACCCTAGCACACTTCGTCGCGTGTTTGACAATGAGACGCTTGTTGCTGCCGACCAGGATGCGGTCACGCTGCCTGAGTTGATGGACAAACTTTATGCCGAGATTTGGTCCGAGTTGGACGCCAAGCCTGAAGGCGAAGTATCGGCCAGGAAACCTCGAATTAGTTCATGGCGTAGGAATCTTCAACGTGAGCATCTGGAGCGGTTAATCGATTTGGCCATTCCAACGGACTCGAACGCCGTTACCAAGCCTGTGACTGCACTGGCGCTGATGCAGCTTAAGGAACTAAAACGAAAACTAGATGCGACTCTCGAAGGTCGTAATAGCCTGGACCCTTATTCGTTGGCCCACCTCGGTGAGGCGCAGACTCGGATCGTCAAAGCAGTTGATGCGATCTATGTCTACAACATGCCGACTAGTTTCGGTGGTGGCGGAATGTCTTTCTTTTCATTCGGTCAAGACGGGCAACCAGTCAAGGCCAAGGAAGTTCCGGAATCGGATATGCCCTAGTTTTCGCCTGAGGCCTTGAAAACGTAACTCAGAGCCCTGCGAATTTCGCAGGGCTTTTCTTGTTGATTTAATCTGATTTGCAAAAGTTGTACTTAGCCGATGGGCGTTAGCCTCGGTTGTTGGCAAGTGAACCGACGCTAATGCGTTGCGGCTAGTTAAGTCAACAAACCGATAAGCGACGGCATTCAAGCAGCCCCTCGCTTACGCATTTCGGTAATGAAAACACTAGTAAACATGGGCATGAACACACTTTCATCAGGCCGGGGCGGCACTAATCAAATACGCCGAGAAGTGTCCGAATTCCTCGTGAAAGCCGGTTCTAAAGAGTTTCCAGCCAATGTTAGTGTGAAATAGCAACGGTTTGCAATTTGTGGGACATTCTTCCTTTCCAAGCTTGTCGAGAATGGCTGATCTGATATGTTCGATGAACGGGCAATCCAGACGAGCACGTAGCCGTCTTCTTTTGGCCGGTTCAACGGGAGATGTGGTGTATGAACTTCGAACCTGTGGGACATTCCATGGCCGAAAATGCAATGCTAGCAGAATTGCTTTCCGCATCCGATGCTTTGCAGTTGTCGCGGTACAAAGAATTCTTGAACCATTGCTGCGAAAACGAACGAAGTGATATTCTAGACCGGTCCATGGAAGAAGCGATCCATCGAACGTCCGGCAATCGCATTCGCGGATTGTCAGTAAGGCACGTGGACGGCCAAATTATTGTTACGGGCCAAGCCAACAGCTATCAGTCACGACAACTGGTTATCGATCTCGTGAAGAGCGCAACCGAAGACTCGGGCCAGCAGGAATT
>JAYVPE010000582.1:0-3689 GCA_043757575.1 Pirellula sp. | reverse complement strand
GCTTTAAATCGATTGCAATTCTGGATGAAGAAGCATTACTGTCGGTGTGCGCGTATATCGACTTGAATCCAGTTGCCGCCGGTATCGCGGCGGTTCCTGAGGAGAGTGACCATACGTCAGTTCAATGCTTCCGACAAACGCTTGGTGAATGATCCGCGAGTTGTTGTGTCCGGTCGCGATTCATTGGCGGATTGCGCAGCGATTGTTCAGCGCCGGCTGATCGAGTCGGCTGCCAAAGGAGAACGGCTATGTCGGTTGGTCGCGCCATTTGGATGCAGTGCTCGCCTCTCAGATTTAGCGTTGTTGCTCGATGGCCATGTGGATCTGAAATTGACCTTCGAATTGGCTCGCGCGTTGATGGCAATAAAGTGGGACAAATGGGACTTCCATCAGGTTTCGTTTTCACCACCTTCCACGGACACAAGCATTCCGGAAGCTTGGCTCGCGATGCGACTGGCGTGCCTGCCTTGGAAACTGCCAAACGGCCAATCCATTCCGGCGGAGTCGAGCATGATCGCTCGGCTAATTTCCGGCGACGGCTCAACGGCCACACAGATTGCAATTAGCCGTTTGCGCGCATCCGGAATTCGTCCGCCGTTGCAGGCAGCTATCACTGATCAAGCGACTGCTCGACTGTGGGCTGCAGCTTTAGTTTTCCCCATCGACCGGAGAAGCGCTTCGTCGATTCTCTCAACCCTCGACCCCAATCAGAAAAAGAAATTACATGTCTGACCTCAAAAGCCTCGACAACTCGAACCGAATTTTGTTTTCGGTGGAACTCCAACCGATTCAGGGAGACCGGTTTCAACCGACTGGTTTTCCCAGCCTTGGAGCAGCGACCTATCAAACTCGCGATGGTCAAAACTTGCTCGTCGAAAGTTCGCAAAGTATGGCAAACCGACTGGAAACGGTTTGCTGGGACTCGGCTACAAACGCACCGGTTGCGTGCCTGAACGGAGTCAGTCACGTTACGGTAGATCGCAAGGGAAAATTTCTCACGGACTCAATGCTTGAATCGCATCGGATCAACAGTCCGTATCTGCTCGAAGGCAAAGATAAGACATTCATGAACCAGCTGAAGGCCGCACTCGGAGGACTTGAAGAAGGTCCGATTGACCGCAAATTGCTGGCAAAAGTCTTGTTTAAGTTCGACGTTGGCAGTCTGATTCATGGCGTTTTTCTAGCGAAGAAAGAGCTTGCTGGCGGAAGACTTCGCATCGCCCGCTCGCTTTCTGCATTCATTGAAGCCTACGGTGTGCGAGTCGCCGCGTCCGGTGGCGTTAAGAACGATCATGTTAATCCGTCTGGTGATACGAAGAGTGGTTTTGGAAACATTCCCTTCTCACGCGATGAATTCGTGGCTGACAAAATCATTTGCCATATCAATTTGGACTTGGCTCAAATTCGCGGTTTCGGACTCGACAAGGATGCCGAATCATTGCTGATTACACTTGCGCTGTACCGTGTTCGCAAACTGCTTGATGGAGATTTGCGTTTGCGAACAGCATGTGATTTGGAACCCGTCGATCGAGAAAAAATCATTGCGACGCGACCAAGTGGATTCGTGTTGCCAACATTGGCTGAGTTGGAAACCGCTGCGAAATCGGCCATTGAAAAATGTGGTAAGTCTATGGTCCACACCACCGTGCAATTCGAAGACGACTTGAAAAAGGCGAAGGACAAGGACAACGAAGTTACAGCCGATGACGGCGAAGAATCGGATGAGGATGGTGAATAAGATGCCAACCATCAAGATTCGTTTTCCTGCTGGTCGATACCATGCGACACCGTGGGGACATCACGTCAACGAAGGCCAAATTGAATGGCCACCGAGTCCGTGGCGAATGCTGCGCGCGTTCGTCGCCTGCGGTTTCAATACGCAGCATTGGAGTGAAGTTCCCGAAGCGGGTCGAACACTGTTGCTGAAATTGGCGACTGTGCTGCCTTCGTATCGCCTTCCCTCGGCCAGTGCCGCACACAGTCGGCACTTCATGCCGGTCGGCACACTCGACAAGGGCCGTGAAAAGACGACTCTCGTCTTTGACACATGGGCAAATATCGGCGACGACGAGTTGGTGGTCCGCTGGGACTGTGAATTGACTCCCGTGGAGCATGAACTCTTCGCGAGACTCGTTGATTGTCTCGGCTATCTGGGGCGAAGCGAAAGTTGGGTCGAAGCCGAAGTATTGGGTGATGAATTGGCTGAAACAATTGTATTTAACGCCATTCCGCATCACCTTGGCCAGCAACAAGGTCGTGGCTGGGAACAGGTCACAACCATGGCAGCCATCTCGAACGACGACTATGTCCATTGGCGAACGCCAATTGTCGAAAACATGTTGCGAGAATTCCCGCTACCTGAGGAAAACAAAAAGCCATCCGCAAAGCTTATTAAGGAACGGGCAAGGATCGTTCTTCCGTATCCAGTCGATTTGATTGACTGCTTGCAACGAGAAACTTCATGGTGGAAGCAACAACGCTGGAGCCAGCCGCCCGGTTCACAGCGAGTTGTCTTTTGGCGACGCAGCAATTCGTTGGAAGTTGGTGTTCCACGTCGAGCCACACGTCCAAGTGCAAAATCTGTCACCACGATGTTACTGGCCATCACCAGTCCCAGCGGCAATAAATCGGCGCTGCCTTCGGTCACAAGAACGTTGCCTCAAGCGGAACTGCTGCACCGCGCATTGATTGGTCGAGCAGGCAAGGGAAAACACATCCACTGCCCGGAACTTACTGGCAAGGATGACAGTGGAAAGCCTCTCACTGGCGAACACATACACGCCCAAATCCTGCCGCTCGATTTGGACAACGACCGACATCTCGACCACATCTTGATTCACGCCCCCATGGGACTTGGTGACGCTGCACAGCATGCAATTAAAACTCTTCGTCGCACTTGGACAAAAGGTGGAGTCGGAGAAATGCAGTTGGCACTTGCTGGCAGTGGCGACTTGCAATCTCTGCGACAGCTTCCGGAAGCTTTCCAACGTCCAATCGCTCAACTTCTGGGCCCCATCGAGGGAGCAGAGACTTGGACCAGCGTAACCCCGTTCGTGCCGCCGCGATTCTTAAAGCCTCGTGGCAAGAACTCGATCGCTGGCCAAATTAACGCGGAACTTCAATCCCGAGGTTTTCCAGTCGCCCAATCGATTGAAATCCTACCATGGAATGATAACACGCTCCACCTGCGCCATTTTGTTCGTTCGCGTCGCACAAAATCACCGCCGGTCGATGTCGCCTACGCCATCTTATTGCGTTTTGCAGTTCCATTAAAGCCCGATCGGCCTGTTTCACTTGGGTACGGATCACATTTTGGACTCGGCCATTTCTCAGTTGCGGACATGTAAGCGTGTCGCCATAACTGTTGCGAGATAGAAGTGAGCCAGCGGCAGCGAGCGTTGAAGCGGAGATGGCATAAAATATCAAATACTGCCTGAAGAGAATTTTGACAGAGCGAGCTCTCGGATCATTTTGTGCGAAGCCCTGGGACATATGGGTGGGACATATAGGGACATCCACTAACTATCTTGCTTCATTTTTTTCTACTTAGAATTGATGGCGTCGATCATAAGTCGGGCTAAACCGGACGCTAGCCCGGATTATTCATGGTCTATCGAGTTTTCGTTGTAAAGTACCGCTACGATGGACATTGTGAAAAATAGTTCAAATGCAGATAGCTCTTCGTAACC